>NZ_JBKFSQ010000021.1:0-86150 GCF_046569525.1 Salmonella sp. 741265055_HSA
GATCTTAACCTTCTCTCGAAGTTTGCTATTGCATTCATTACTGTTTAAAACCGCTCGCAACGGTTGATTACTCAAAAGAGGAATCTTGCACTATGACCACCAACATTTCAATTAATCTGCCTGTCCCTTCAATCTCTAAAGAAAAGTACATCGAATTAACGGGATTATCTGAAGATACAGTTGATGCCATGCTGAAAGATGGCCGCTTGCCTCGCCATCGTTTACGTAAAGATAAAGGCCGTGAAAAAGTGATGATCAATATCGCGGCTATGACAATCGACGCCCTTGCGGGTTGCAACATCGTACTTAACTGATTCGATTTTGAAACTCAGGGGGAGTGTTGACTATGTTTGATTATCAGACTTCTAAACATGCGCACTTTAATGCCGCTTGCCGAGCGTTCGCGCTAGCACACAATCTGGAAGATGTGGCCGCTGCCGTTGGTATGAGACCACAGTTGTTACGCAATAAGTTAAATCCGTTACAACCGCATCGCCTGACCTGTGATGAACTTCTGGCCATTACTGACCATACAGAAGATGCGCGTCTGCTGGATGGAATGCTTTCGCAGATTAATTGCTTGCCATCAGTGCCGGTAAATAACGCAACTGAAGCGAATATGCAGTTTTGCGCGTTGAGCGCTACCGCCAGTGTGGGCGCGATTGCTGGGGAAGCGGTATCAACAGAGCACATGACCGCCGCCCGCCGTACACAAATTCTTGATCGCGCTCGCGATGCTATCCGTAGCCTTTCCGTGTTGGCTTACACCGTTGAAAGCCGTATCCATTCTGCGCCGGTTTTAGCCGCAGCGGTGGATCTGGTTGCAACTAACGCCACCGGCCTGATGTGAGGGACTATGAAACCAACGCAACTAAAACCCGGACAGCGCGTCGTTATAACCCCTTCATTGGGCGGGCAATACCTTATTCACGGAACATTCATCAAGCGCGTTCCACGCTACTACGGTAGAGCCGCATATAGCGTTATTCGTGTCCCAGCATTTGCCGGGCTGAACGGTGACGATGATTTGGGGGATGTACATTTGAGCGATTACGACGTTTCACGCCGTGTCAGTCTGGAGGGAAAACAATAATGCAAGCCAGATCATTTGTGACTTACCTGAAAAAAGAATCACCAGCCATGCAGTTGCCGAGTGGTTCAACGGGCTGGATAGAACTGCCGAACGGCCAGCGCTGGAATCCTGGTCACACCTATAAATTCAATGCACATGAGTCTGTCCAGATGAAGGGCGGTTCTGTTCTGCGTTTCCTGACGACTAAAACCCGCCGCCTGCTGGGAATGGTTGGGGGGCGTTATGGCAATTAACCAGGAACAGCAAAAGCGTGGGCTGGATCATCTTAAAAAGATTCGGCGCAAATATTTCAGTACTAGCAGTGAAGCCGCTGAGTGGTGGGACAACCTGACACCAGAATGGCGCGGGGTGGTTCTTCATGCTGCTGCAATCAATTCCAGATCCGGCGTTTTTAAACGCAGCTTAAGTAATTGTTGCTGGCGAGAACTTTTTGAGCGGTTGGAGTATCGGGACATGATACAGCTGCGCCAGGGAATTTCCCGTGCTCGTTTAACTTTTAGCGGATTCGGGAGTTTACGGGACAGTGATTTCTCCAGACGAACCGCTGAACGTCCAGTAAAAATCGTCCATCCCATTAATACCAGGAACAAAGTGCAGATGATTATCGCACCTCATATTGTCCATAAATTGCAGCAGGGGAATCACTGATGAGCATTATTTCTGTAGAGGGTAAATCGTTGGGGGCTGAACTGGCTGTGTGGGGAGTCCCGCATAACTACGCGGTAGCGTTTGCAGAGAAAAGCGCCAGTAAAAATGGCCGCATTGCGTTGCATCCGTTTTTCTTCAATGACACCGAACACATGACTAACCAGCGCCACTGGCTGGCGATCAATGCCGCTTTCTGGTGCTGCGTGTACCGCGAAGCTGAGAGCAAAGAGGCACAGATTGAAGCACTGGCGGGGATTCGCGCAATTTTCTATACAGCCGGGGCGCTGGGTGTTGGCGAGATAAAGGCGCTGATTCAGGAGTGGTGGCGGACAACCTATGAGCTTCACCTTATTCCGGCACCGAATTATTCAGCCGTCACTACACAACCCGCTTTTCACTAATTAACAACCTGAATTTTTTGGCCACGGTTCAAGTGGCCGGGGATTCTTTTGTCTTGAGGATATTGAAATGGCACAAATTAGCTCTGAAGTAAACGTTACTACTCCTCTTTCAAACTATCAGGAAATCTTAAAAAAAGCCGTAGATGAGGGAAAGGCAGCAGCCGCCGTTCTGTTTTCCTCTCGTCTGGATAAGCTGGCCACCCATGCGGCCACCGAGGGGCTTAATGCTGCTGAAATAATTGAACTGTTGCGCGAAGAATCGGTGATTTTTGGTAAGGGCGGTGCCGCATGGCAGTAAAAACTCCTCTTAAATGGGTGGGCAGCAAAGCCCGCCTTATGCCGAAGTTGCGCCAGCATCTTCCAGAAGGTAAACGCCTGGTTGAACCGTTCGCCGGTTCCTGTGCCGTCATGATGAATACGGATTATGACGAGTATCTGATTGCAGATGTGAATCCTGATCTGGTTAATCTTTATAAAGCGATGGCATATCACACAGATGCGTTGCTTAATGAGCTGGAGAGTCTGTTTACTGCCGGTTCGTTAGGTGACGAAGAAAGCCGGGCGGTTTTCTATTACGCGGTGCGTGATGCGTTCAACCTGTCAGGTAAATCCTTTGGTTCGGAATCCGTAGAAGCTGCTGCGCGTTTCCTGTACCTGAACCGGCACTGCTTTAATGGCCTGTGCCGGTACAATCGCCGCGGTCAGTTCAATGTTCCGTTTGGTAAGTACAAAAAGCCTTATTTCCCTGCTGATGAAATCTGCGCCTTTGCTGAAAAAGCAAAGCGCGCAACATTCATTACTGCCCACTATTCAGAAACGCTCGATTTGGTTCGGGACGGGAATGACGTTGTTTACTGCGATCCGCCTTATCTGACAGATAGCGATAATTTCACCGCTTACCATGAGCGTGGTTTTTCGCACATGGATCAGGGGCGGCTGGCGCGTAAGCTGCGGCGCCTGGCTGAACGTGGAGTTCAGGTAGTAGCGTCAAACAGCGATCTGGAAATGGTGCATTACCTTTATGCAGGGTTTGAAGCCTTAAAGGTTAATGCGCCGCGTAGTGTTGGTGCGGCAGCTGCAAGCCCGAAAATGGCGGCAGAACTGATACTTAAATGGCCTTTACCGACGAATCCTGAGGCCAGCGCATGACGCTGGCAATAAACGAAGATTGCTACGCCGTTGATGCCTGGCGGCGTGAAACCTTCGCGCCAGGTACACCGGCAGACGTGACAATCACGGAGCGCCGCCTGTGGGCTGTAAACCCGCAGGATCATAAATGGCGTGCTCAATACCTGCATGAAATACCCGACTGGTTAGCCGGGTATTTTGGCCGTCGTTACGAAAAGATTTTTACTGGCCCTGACGGGCGTCGCCGTGCCAATACATTCCTGCGTCAGACTATTGGAGGGAATGTATTGCCACGTCTGCGCAAAGTGGCTGCTCGTTATAAGCTGGCCGCTGATGCAATAGACCTTCCTTTTGGCAAGTCGCTGGAACGCCTGCCGTCACTTGACCGCCCGGAACTTAAAAAACTGGCTGGCCAGATATCTGGCTGGATCTCCCAGTCGCTGTATGACTTCACAGAACGGTTTGATTCCGGCACTGACGACGCTAAAGAGCTGCACCGCCGAACGATGGAGTCTTATCGCTATCTTTGTGCGTGCAGTCGGATGCTGAATAATCAGCCGCCATACTGGGCAGAACATGAAGCCAATGCCGGGCAACTGGAAACACGTAAGGCTGAATCCGGCATTCTTCGCATGATGGCACCTGAATGGTGGTATCTGCGCCTGAAGCGAGCGCGTGACGTACAGCGTGAGCATATGGCCATAGCCGTGGGGCTGGTGCAGAAAGCGGCCAGCGCTTATGTATCCCGTAAAACGCTGGGGGAATGGATAGAACAGAAAAAACGAAATCTGGAGTTCTTTAAAAAGTTTGATCTGCTGAATGATGAAGGGTTGCGCATTGCACTGGACAGCATGGTACACCGCAGTGTTGCAAATCCGGCGATCCGTCGCTGTGAGCTAATGGTAAGAATGCGAGGATTTGAAGATATGGCCAATGAAGAAGGGCTGGCCGGTGAGTTTTACACTATCACCGCGCCATCTCGTTTCCATGCGGTACACAGCAAAGGGGGCTTTGTATCGCAATGGGATGGAAGTACGCCGCAGGATACCCAGCGATATTTATGTGGCGTATGGGCAAAAGCCCGCGCCGCGATCTCGCGTGCGGGTATCCATGTATTTGGGTTCAGGGTTGTCGAACCTCACCATGACGGGACACCGCACTGGCATATGTTGCTGTTCATGCGCCCGCAGGACGTGGACACGGTGCGAGATATTCTTTGTTATCACGCCAGAATTACCGATTCCGAAGAACTGCAAACGCCAAATGCGCTAAAGGCACGTTTCCATGTTGAAGCCATCGATCCCGCTAAAGGGTCAGCGACGGGCTACATCGCCAAATACATTTCCAAAAACATTGATGGATTCGCGCTGGATGGCGAGCAGGACGAAGAAACCGGCGAAAACCTGCGGGATATGGCTAAATCTGTTTCTGCATGGGCTTCACGCTGGCGCATTCGCCAGTTTCAGCAGATTGGCGGTGCGCCGGTGACAGTCTGGCGTGAGCTTCGTCGGTTGCGGGATCAGGTGCTGACCGATCGCAGAATGGATGCGGTTCTGGCTGCTGCTGATGTCGGGGACTGGGCTGCATATACCCAGGCGCAGGGCGGCGCACTGGTTGCCCGCCGTGATCTGGTTGTTCGTCTGGCCTATGAAATTACGGAACAGGGTAACGAATATGCGGAAGACGTGCAGCGCGTACAGGGTGTTTATTCTCCTTTGGTTCCAGATTCAGAGGTCTGCACCCGTCTGGTTAAGTGGCAGAAGGTTGCGAAGTTGACCGAAGCGTCAGCGGAGGCGGGTTTTTCTGGCGGCAACGCCGCCCCTTGGAGTTCTGTCAATAACTGTACGGAGGGTGGAACCCGCAGACGGTTAAAACTGGAATTAAGAAGCCGGGGGTTCGATGGTTCTGATGAAGAAATAGACATACTGAAACGAGGGGGAGGGCTTCGTTTCGGTCAGTCAGCACTCATATACCGGAACGGACGACTACAGGAGAAGCAAAACGAGCCAATGCAGGAGCTGTGGCCGGGATGGTTTTAGTTTTAAGTCTGTGAAAGGTAAACGCTTATCACTAAATAGCAGGAAAAATCCCTTTTACATTTTGTGCTTAAATGTATACTGTAATTATATACAGTTGTTCTGTTTTTAGGAGGATGCTTGTGCAGGATTTGTTTTTGGAAACCATCGCATTGCAACGGATTGCTTTGTTTACCAGGTTGATTGCAAACAGTAAGTGCACTGGCTGTGAAAAAGATATAGCACTGGCCTGGCTGAGCGAATTGACTGCGGATCTGGAAAGTAAGCTTGATGAATATGAAGGCAAAAGCCCCCAAAAAGGGGGCTTATCAGGCGGCGGGAGTCGCTTTCAGTAGGTCTAATGCCATCTGACGCTGATCGGGTGAAAGGGCATTCAGTATTTTTTGTACCATAGCATCACCTGTTTTAGCGCTTGGGCTGAGAGTGTGGGAGAACGTCAGATTCATAACAAACGTGTGGCCACACTCAACATCTGAACAGGCGCAGTAAATATCGGCAATCTGCCGGTGTTTCCGGTTCGTTTTACGAATAACAGCTTTTGAGCCGCATTCAGGGCATTCGATTTTCAGAACTCGCATATTCCATGCTCCAGCTGTTAAATGATGCCTGGATTTTAGCCTTTTTTGCCTCATACCGCACCCTTATCCGTTGATTCTGTGTAACTTAAATCAAAGTTCAGGTGCAGGTTTTCCGGTATTTCTGGATCATTGTTTACGGCCATCATAAACCGGCGCTGAACAGGGGCGACTTCGCTTTTTTTATAAATCCGTTCGGCCTTTTCTACGTCACCCAGTCCGGCAGTATTTTGCGGGACAATGCCGGCAAGCCCGGCAGGAAAACGGTGCGCGTTCAGAATATCCTGGGCGCTGATATTTTTGATGTTGGCAAATTCATCCTTAGCGGAAATATCCCCCATTTCAATGAATTTGATGGCGTCACCGTCTCCACCGGGAATATTTACCAGGATGGTGGAGAAGTTGCCGATCCCTTTGCTGTCACGCAGCTGCTGTTCAATTTCCTCTTCCATTTCATCCGTCATGCTGGGATCGCGAGTGTAGAGAATGCCGCCAGTGTGGGCGCCATTGTGGTAGTAACGGCGACGGAAAATGACCGCTTCACTGTTGAGTAATGCAGAATGTACGCCGCCGATGTAGTCCGGCAGTCCGTAAATATGCTGTTGCGGGTCATACATTTTGATGAAGATAATATCTTCTTCAGGCCATATCTGTGGTTCGCCTTCCTGTAGCACCACGTAATCACCAGGTTGATCAGTTGCGTTGTTCCTGTCTTTCCTGCGTCGGATATAGAGGCCGGGTAAGGGTTCCAGTCCGATCACGTCTCCCCATCCGTTACGAATTTTTCCAAGCGCAATATCCCCAAATGTGATGTAGTCAAAAGCTGCGGCTTCCAGCTGGTCGTAAGTCAGGCCGCCAGACAGATAATCAGACACAATCATGTTTTTACGGGCGTGGATGATACCGCCATGTTGACCGTTAAGGTTAATCAGTTGTGCCAGTGCCAGCCGGTCAATTGGCTGGGTAAAATGATCGGCGGCATTGTCGTACCAGATATCCCGGTAGTCGGTGCCGGTGGTCAGAACAGGTTCCGGTTTGCCGAACGTAATGATGCTCATTTTTTTTGACTTATCGCCGCGCTGGTCGCGCTTAACGAAGTGTTTCTTTTTACTCATGCTGCCTTGTTCCTTAAATTCCAGCGTGATTTAGGTTTATTTTCATAGTTCAGAGGTTCGTTATGCAGGGCGTGGGTTATCGCCCAGAACGCTTCGGCGTGTCCTGTGTCCTGGCTGCGGTCTGCAACAAAGGTCATGGCGTTACCGCTTTGCGTGGTTGTGCGGCGTACGGACATAAAGCTGGCCGGGATCTCTTTCAGGTTTTTGTCCCATTCAATTCGCTGACTTTCGACCACGTCAGCCGCCTTCAGTACCAGCTGATTTTTCGTGTTCAGGTCGTAACGAATGGCGACGGCCACACGCATGGCAAAATGCTGAATGTTGTCAAAAACGCCCTGGCCAATACCGGTAACGTCCACGCCCAGATAGGTGAAGTTGTATTTTTTAAACAGCTGCTCGATCTGCTTTGCCTGGTACCGGAAGTTCATTCCTTTCCAGTAAATCACCTTCAGAACGCGGAATTTCTCCACGGCGAACATCGGCGGTGCCACAATCACAAAACAGGACAAATCCCCGCTTCGAGCCGGGTCAAAGCCGCCCCATACTGGCCTGTCACCAAATGGCCGGGCGGCGTCAGGGTTATGATCCTGCCAGGTATCCACTTCCACGCCGCAGGCTTCCAGGTCGGAAAAGCTGAAAACGGAATCTTTACTGTCCACGAACACGCACATATAGAGCATGTTGAAAGTGGCTGTGTTGTAGCGGTTGCGCAGCTTCTCGATGTTGGCCAGATTGAAGCCGCCCGCAATGGCATCCTCCATCGTAATGACGTAGCGCCACTGGCCATCCGGACAAACCCGCCCGCCGTCGCGCAATTCATCAAAGGTCGGAAACTTAATGGCAGTACGTTTTTTACTGCCCTGTTTCCATTCATCGCCTGTCCAGAACGGGTACGCCTGGTGAGTTTTAGCTGACGGTGTTGAAAAGTAGGTGGTACGCCACTTGTCATGTGTGGCCATTGCACTGGCCACTTCATTAAGTTTTGTGAAATTTGGAACCCAGAAATATTCATCACAGTACAGGTGGCCGCTGTAGGACTGGGCGGTGTTCTTGTTGGTTGACAGGAAGCGCAGCTCCGCGCCGTTGGACAAGCGGATGGGGTTGCCGGTCAGCGTGATCCCGAAATACTGTTCAGCAATATTTACAATGTAAGACCGGAACACTTCCGCCTGCGCCTTTGATGCCGACAGGAAGATTTGTGGATCGCCGGTCATGACTGCGTTTTCAAACGCCTCAAACGCAAAATACCAGGTCGCACCAATCTGGCGGCTTTTGAGGATGTTTCTGACCAGCTGGCCAATGTTCCGGCGCAGGTGTTTCTGGTATTCAAACAGGTGTTCATCAGCCCAGGCGTCAAAATCCTCTTGCTTCAGCGAGGAAATATCGTTTTTCTTGTATTTCCGTTTGCGGCGGGGTTCGTCATCATTACTGTCCCGCGCATCTGCCTGCCCGGAATTCTGTCCGCTGGCCATCTTTTCTTTATGCTTATTGCTTTGCGCACGTAGCTTTGTGGCGTGAGCAATGAGCATGTCCATTTCTTTCAGGTCGAGATCGGTTTTGTTATCCCGGCTGGCCAGTAGCTGGTAGCGGCGTTCGATAGCCTCTTCAGTACTTTCAAAACTGAGCAAATCAGCCCAGCTGTATTTTTCAGCCCAGTAGTAAACGATCCGCGCATTCGGCAGATTTAATTCAGATGCAATTTCTTTCGGCGTATAGCGGCGCAGATAAAGTGCGCGGACAACGCCTTTTAATTCTTCAGAGTATTTAGCCATGCGGTAATTATGCCGTGGCTGTAATAAAAAAACGGTGGTGATAATTCGTCTGCATTCGGTAAAGCGTTATATCCGAACTGTTCAGAATAAAACGTAATGCAGCAATGGTTTTATTTGGCAATAATTGATTTGCAGCGTCAGGAAGTGGAACAGGGGGGATATGTCACATTTAAAAACTGACTGGCTGTGTGTTGCTACTGAAGGAGATACCGTTGACGGCAGGATAATTAAACGTCAGTGGATTATCGATATGGGGGAAACCTATGACTATAACCACTATGTCGCTTTAATCTGGCCGGAACACCAGAAAGGCGGGGGTAATTTCGGTGAAGTACTGGAAGCCACCTGGCGGGACGGGGATGACGGGCTGGCGCGGTTGTATGTCAGTCTTTGCCCGAATATGCGGCTGATATACGCTAACGAAGAAGACCAGCTTCTTTTCTTCTCCATAGAGCCGGAGGAAGACTGGCGCGGAACAGGACGAACATACCTCAAGGGACTGGCAGTGACGGATACTCCTGCCAGCATTGGCACCACACGGCTGCGCTTCAGTCGGCAGCGCAAATTATCTGAACAGGGTTATTACCGTTATGTAATTTCCCGCGATGGCAAAATTAAGCAGGAAGGAAAAATGAAGAACTGGCAAAATTTGTTTGGTATTAAACCGAAGTTTGAAGATGAAACGCCGCCAGATGATACCGCGCAGGGTGATGATAAGTTACAGGCACTGGCAAACGCGGTAAACGAACTGGAAGGCCGTATGGCCAAAATTGAAAATCAACTGAATGATGTTCAGGGTGATGTGGATACTATTGCGGAAGTGGTGGATACAGAAGAATTTGCCGCCATTCGTGATAATGCAAAAGATATCGTTAAGCGTTTTAACGATTTGGGAAATAAATCAGTCCGTACACCAGGCCGCAAAATTTCAGAGAAAGCCGGAAAGTTTAATTTCCTGTAATTCACTTTAGCGCTGATTAGTTTCAAATATTTTTATTATCGCTTAATCGCGAGGGAGTTTTATGCACCTTAATAACCGTGCGCGGGAATTACTGGACGGATATTCGGCGGGCATGGCGCAGCAGTTTGGGGCGCGTGATGCCAGTCGTTATTTTTCCCTGAGTAACCCGCAGGAAAATGCGCTGCGTCTTGCGCTGCTGGAGTCCGTCGAATTCCTGGACATGCTTACCTGTCTGGATGTTGATCAGCTGAGTGGCCAGGTGATTTCCGTTGGTTCTTCCGTATTACACACAGGACGTAGTGAAAGTGGCCGTTTTATTCGCCAGGTTGGTGTGGACGGAAACGACTATTCACTGGTTGAAACAGATAGCTGCGCCGCGTTGCGCTGGGATCTGCTTTCGGTCTGGGCAAACGCCGGTAAAGATGAAAACGAGTTTTACAACCTTGTCCAGGCATTTACCACGCAGGCTTTTGCACTGGATATGTTGCGTATCGGCTTTAACGGTAAGAGCCGCGCAAAAACCACTGATCCCGAAGCTAACCCGAACGGTGAAGATGTGAATATCGGCTGGCATGAGCGCATGAAAACGCTGCTGGGCGGCAATCAGATTATGACCGATCCGGTGGTGCTGGATGCAGCCGGGGATTACAAATCACTGGATGCAATGGCGTCAGACCTGATTAACGCCAAAATTCCGGCGCAGTTCCGCAATGACCCGCGTCTGGTGGTTCTGGTAGGGGCTGATCTGGTTGCAGCTGAACAGTATCGCCTGTATCAGGCCGCAGACCGTCCGACTGAAAAAATCGCAGCGCAGTTGCTGGGGAATACCATTGCTGGCCGTCCGGCCATTATCCCGCCTTTTATGCCGGGAAAACGCATGGTGGTGACGCCGCTGAAAAATCTGCACATCTATACCCAGCGCAATACCCGTATGCGTAAGGCGGAGTTTGTGGAAGACCGTAAGCAGTTCGAAAACAAATACCTGCGCAATGAAGGATATGCGGTGGAAGTGCCGGAACTGTATGCGGCCATTGATGAATCCGCCGTAACTATCGGCAAGGTTTCCGAACCAGCGGAGGGCTGATAAATGGCACTTTCTCCCGCGCAGCGTCACAGCCAGCGCATTGCGATGGAACAAAAGCTGAAGCGAAGCCAGGCGCTGGAAACCACGGAAAGTATGCACCTTCTGGTCAAAGCGCTGGAAACGGATGTGGAACACGTACGCAGCCTGCCGACAATCGCGGATCGCATTGAGTTTAAAAGGGATGTGTTGCTGCCGCGCTGGGTACCGACTGTTGAAGCGTATCTGGAAAGCAAGCAGGTGTACGCCAATCCGGTATTTGCCTGGTGTGTTATCTGGCTGTTTGACGTGGGCGAGCTGGATCAGGCGCTGGAATGGGCTGATATCGCAATCAGTCAGCAACAGGCCACACCGGATCAGTTACGCAGCAATTTTCCCACGTTTGTGGCCGATACGATGCTGGCATGGGCGCAGGAAAGCGCCGGGCGCGGAGAAAGTATTGAGCCGTATTTCTCCCGTACGTTTGAACGTGTGGCAGGGGTATGGCGACTGCATGAGCAGGTAACAGCCAAGTGGTACAAATTTGCGGGGCTGGAGCTGCTGCGTAATGAGGATGGCCAGCAAACTGCTGCGGGTGTGGATGATATTGAAACGCTGGAAAAAGCCGATCAGTTGCTGGCCATTGCTGAAAAACACTACTCAAAAATTGGCGTCAGAACAGCACGGCAGACCATTGCCGCCCGTATTCGACGCCTCGAAAACGGAGCTTAAAGGATGGAAGGTATCAAATTTAAATACGAATTAAATCAGGCTGTGCGAGTGGCGATCAGTGGTGAAGATGGGTATGTGAAGGCGCGTGCTGAGTACGCCACTTTCGCCAATCAATACTTGCTTCATTATCGTGCTGCTGATGGCCGGGCTGTAGATTCCTGGTTTGATGAGAGTGAACTGACCACGGTTCAGCTTTAAAGACTACCGTACGCCAGGCGGACGCGGTGGAGGGCAAAACACCTTGTGTGTCATTGCGCCGTGGAAACCGGTCAGTCCGCCTTTTTCGGGGGATTTATGTTTAGTGGAAAACCGCTGGATTATCAGGACGAGCCGCTGGCCAATAATGGTTTCTGGCCGGATCTGAATCTGAAGGATTTTCAGGCGCAGCGGTCACTACCGCCAGATATTGACGCTGACACCATCCGCCAGGCGCTGCTTGCCGCTGTCGCGGAGGTGAATGCCGATCTGGAAAACGTGGAGGCCAGCTGGAAAGCGAAAGGCCATACGCTGGCGGCAGATGTGCCGGGTGTAAAGATGGGCGGACTTAACAGCCTGTGCGCCCAGTACATGAAAGCCGTTTTTGCCAGGGCAAAAGCGGATCTGTTGGGTGAGTTCGCCACTATCGGACGGCGTGATACCCATCCGGGGCAGGAAAGCCAGGAGACACGGGCCGGGTTACTGGCTGAGGCGTCCGTGGTGATCCGTCGCATGAAGGGGCTTAAACGGGCAACGGTGAAAAAAGTATGAGCCAGACGCAGATCCAAAGCCTGACCGCTTTTTTTCAGGAGAACGTTCCGCCGCGGGCGATGCAGTCATTTGACAGCGTACTGGATGAAATGAAGTTCATCCCCGCCGCGAAGGATTACGGACTGGGGCAATATCGCCAGGCGGTTATTCGGTATGACGCAGTTCTGAGCTGGGCGCGTTTTCCCTATCGCCTGTGTCCGCCGCAGTTGCTTATGTCCTTACTGGCGGCGTGGCTGGACGATGCAGACAGAGACCTGCTGGATGAAGTAGGGCTGAGTGAAGCCGAACCTGACTGGGATGTGTCAGTGGAAGATGAGGAAACCGCCACTGTGGTGCTGACCGTTCCGATGGTGGAAGAACTGGTGATCAGGCAGGACGAAAACGGGGCTATTCCGTGGCGTGGTGAGCGCTGGTCACTGGCAGAGCCTGAAATCTGGACGGCGTTAACTGCCAGCATTTTTAGTGTGGATGAAACCGGGGCGCCGGTGAGCGGGGAAATATGATAGCCGGTGGCGAGCTGAATAAAAAACAGCTGACTGAATTACGTAAGGCGCTGGCCAGTATGGAGTTGCCACCGCAGAAGCGCCAGCGGCTGATCTGGCGTCTGGCGAAATATGGCGTAATTGCTGCGGCAAAAAGACATGTTCGTAACCAGGAATCCCCGGACGGCCAGAAATGGCCGGGACGTAAGACAAAACGCAAAGGGAAGATGCTGCGTAACCTGCCAAAGCTGCTTCATATCCGTGAAATGCCTGAGATTCAGGCCGTACGGATCTATTTGCAGGGCGGCGGGTACCGGAACGGGGAAACGCCGGTTCAGGCAGGAACCGTAGGTTATGCGCAACAAAACGGAATGCGGGTAAAGGTCAGCCGCAGCAGTCAGCCACGTAAGGCGGACGCCGGAAAAATGGCGACACCTGCCCAGGCTAAAAAACTGCGTGCGCTGGGGTATCGGGTGAGAACCGGAAAACGCTGGAAAAAGCCCACGCTGGGCGATATCACGCGGACGATGCCATACAGCCAGGCCGGATTACTGATTCGAAAGCTGAGTGGTAAAGCAGTGAAAACCAGCTGGACTGTGGATCTTCCTGCCCGCGTATTTCTGGGCATGAATGACGATGAATTTGATAAAGCGCTGGCGCGTCAGCTTCAGGCTATAGGCTTTGGCTGGAATGTAAAGGCGCAGGATATTAAGGGGAAAACATGACCTGGCCAACCGTGACCGTTAACCAGGTAAACCAGTTACTGGGTGAAACCAACGAGGTGGAGCGCACGTTGCTGTTTATCGGTACGGGTACCAAAAATGTGGGTAAAACGCTGGCTGTTAATGCACAGAGTGACTTTAACGCACTACTGGGCGAGGGGCACAGCCCGTTAAAAAGCGATGTACTGGCGGCAATGGCGAACGCCGGCCAGAACTGGTGGGGATTTGTTCATGTACTGGCCGCAGACAGTGAGCCGGGCGCGTGGGTGGATGCCGTCAAAGCTGCACAGGTTTCCTGCTCGGTGGAAGGCGTGGTGCTGTCGGATGATGTGGCGGCAAAAGAACAGATTAACCAGGCGGCAACGCTGAGATCTGAACTGATTGCGCAATACGGGCGCTGGGTATGGTTCATCCTGGCCGTACAGGGTATGCAGGAGGATGAAGCCCAGGCGGATTATCTGAAACGTCTGTCCACCCTTCAGCAGGGTATTGCAGAGAAAGCGGTTCAGCTGGTTCCGCGTCTGTGGGGGAATGAACCGGGCGTGCTGGCCGGTCGCCTGTGTAACCGGGCGGTGACGGTTGCTGACAGTCCGGCGAGGGTGAAAACCGGGGCGTTGCTTAATCTGGGCAGCGATGAACTGCCGGAAGATGGCACCGGGAAAACACTGGAGCTGGCCACCCTTAAAGCGCTGGAAGCGCAGCGCTACAGCGTGCCGATGTGGTATCCGGATTATGACGGCTTTTACTGGGCTGACGGACGTACGCTGGATGTGGAAGGGGGTGATTATCAGTCCATTGAGACGCTACGTATTGTGGATAAGGCCGCCCGTCGTGTCCGCCTGCTGGCTATCGGTAAAATTGCCGATCGTTCGCTGAACAGTACGCCGGGCAGCATCGCGGCACACCAGACGTTGTTTGCCCGCCCACTGCGCGAAATGTCCACGGCGGCCAACATTAACGGTGTGTCGTTTCCGGGAGAGGTGAAGCCGCCGCAGGATGGAGATGTCTCTATTGTCTGGAAGAGCAAGAAGGCGGTGGATATTTACATTGTGGTACGCACGTATGAAGTGCCGCTGCAAATCACTATCAGCCTGTTACTGGATGCCAGTCTGGAGGCCGCAGCATGACCAAACGTATTTCAGGCATGTCATTTGATGCCTACATCGATGGTGAACTGATCCATATAGAAAAAATTTCGCTGGATATCACGGATAACAGCGCCGCCGCCCAGACCCGTGGTGTGCCGGACGGCCATGTTGATGGTGATGTGGCCGCAGAGGGAGAAATTGAAGTCAGTTCTAAAGTGCTTCAGGTACTGACAGCCAAAGCCCGCGCCGCAGGTTCGTGGCGAGGTATTGAACCGCTGGATTTTCTTTTCTACGCCAAAGCTGGCAGTGAAGAAGTGAAGGTCGAGACGTTCGGCAATAAATTGCAGTTAAGCAATCTGCTGGATATTGATCCAAAAGGCGGCAGCGTATCCACGCACAAAATTAAATACTTCGTGACCAGTCCGAAGTTCGTCAACATCAACGGGGTTCCGTATCTGGAAGCGGAAGCTACGGAAAATCTGATCGGGTAAGGAAAAGGGATGCAGGACTACGAAAAAGGGTTTATTGCGCTGGCAATTATGGGGGCGCTGATTGCCCTGGGCAAGATGCTGAACAGTGACGAGCCGATCACGGCACGTCTGGTTCTGGGGCGTGTCATTGTGGGCAGCGCGTTATCAGTAGCGGCAGGGGTGGCGCTTTACTTCGTACCGGATATCCATCCGCTTGCGCTTGCCGGCATTGGTTCAGCGTTGGGGATTCTTGGCCTTAATGGTGTTGAAGCCTGGCTACGTAAGAAAGGGATCGGTTTTCTGGGGAAGGGGGCTGACAAATGACACTGAGTGAAAAACAGCAGCTGTTTACCGTTATGGTGGCAAATCTGATCCACTGGGCAGAAGAACACGGCTACCGGCTGACGTTCGGGGAGGCTTACCGCACGCCGGAACAGGCGGCGCTGAACGCGAAAAAGGGCAGCGGTATTACCAACAGTCTGCATACACGGCGTCTGGCAGTGGATTTTAACCTGTTTGTTAACGGCCAGTACCAGACCCGCACAGAGGATTACCTGCCGCTGGGCGAATACTGGGAGTCACTGGGCGGCAGCTGGGGCGGGCGCTTCAAATCCAGGCCGGATGGTAATCATTTCAGTCTGGAGCATGACGGGGTTCGCTGATGGATCGTGTGGTGGCGGGCTGGCTTATGACGGTTGTTCTGGCCTTCTGGGCAGGGTGGAAGGCGGCTAACTGGCAGCGTGACAGTATCGATCTGGCCATCAGCCGGTCAGCCAGCGCTACCGGGGAAAGGCTGGCAAGCATGGCCAGTGAATCCGGGCGAAAACTGGAAAAACAACTGGAGGCTTTGAAAAATGCACCGCCGCGTGAAATTCGTACGGAGGTGGTTAAGCCGGTGTTTACTAACGTGTGCCTGTCTGACGACTTTGTCCGCATGTACAACGACGCCGCCGCCAGTACCGAACGTGCGTTATCAGGAAAACCTGAAAACTAAATGCGTCACGCAGCTGCCACGCCTGAAAGGGACTACGGGTAAAGATGCTGCGGAACTGTTGAATGCGTATCTTGAAATTTATGGTCAGTGCGCAGCACGCCATAATCAGTTAATAGATGAAATTAATCGTAGAGAGAGTCTTTTATATGGAAAAAATTAAACTGTGTGTCTGTGGGACTGATATTATTTTTGAACCAAATCAGACCGCCTATAATAAGTTTATTAATGAAATGGCAATGGACAATAAAGTGGCACCTGCGCATAACTACCTGACGCGTATTGTTGCAACGGAAAGCAAGGAAGCTTTAGCTGAAATATTAAAACGTCCGGGCGCTGCGCTTCAGCTTGTCAGTAAGGTTAATGATATTTACGCCCCTGAACTGGAAATTGAAGTAAAAAACTGACAAAGCGAGTCCGGGCAATTGAACAGAACGGACTCGAACAATATTTAATACTTCGCCGTCATTATTTACCACATGGTCAGGATTCCGTTGACGATATTGCCGCCGCTATCTGGCTGGATAACCGTCACTGGGAATATACAGGAATTGCTGTAGCCAATGGTGTGGCTAAAGCATTTAAAGGCACAGAATGAAACAGTTAGATTTTACATTAAGCCTGATTGATAAGCTGTCCCGTCCGTTAAAACAGGCACAGAGCAGCGTCACCGGCTTTGCGGAAAAATCAAAAGCGGCCTTTATGCAGATTGGCGGTGGTGTGCTGGCTTTAGCGGGTACAGGAATGGCCATACGGGGTGCGTTATCACCGGCAATTGAAATGTATGATGCGCTGAATGATGCAGCATCAAAAGGGATTGATGATCAGGCATTAAAAGCCGTACAGCGGGATGCGCTGCGCTTCAGTACAACTTATGGCGCCAGTGCGGTGGAATTTGTTCAGTCCACTGAAAGTATTAATTCCGCTATTGCCGGGCTGACCGGTAATGAACTGCCGAAAGTGACAAAAGTTGCTAATACCCTGGCGTTTGCCCTGAAATCCACCGCCGCAGAAACGGCGGAATTTATGGGGCAGATGTTTGGTAATTTTTCCGCCGATGCGGAGCGTCTGGGCAAGGTTCAGTTCGCTGAGCAGCTGGCCGGAAAAATGGTGTATATGCGCAAGGTCTTCGGTACCGAAATGGGCACTATCAAAGACCTGATGGAAGGGGCGCGGGGCGTCGGTACCAACTACGGCGTCGGACTGGATGAACAGCTGGCGGTACTGGGGCAGCTTAACCGCACGCTGGGAACGGAAGCCAGCAGCGCCTATGAAGGCTTTATGACGGGGGCAGTTGAAGGGGCAAAAAAACTGGGTCTGTCCTTTACTGACGCCACCGGAAAAATGCTGTCCATGCCTGAGATGCTGATTAAATTGCAGGGCAAATACGGCAAGAGCCTGGAAGGGAATCTGAAAGCCCAGGCGGAACTGGATGCGGCATTCGGTGACAGTTCGGCTGTGGTCAAACACCTTTACGGTAATGTGGCGCTTCTCCAGAGGAACATCACCGAACTGGGCGGATCTGACGGTCTGAAACGTACGCAGGAGATGGCCAGTAAACTGGTGAAACCGTGGGATCGGTTTGTACAAATCCTGAAAGCCATTCAGACCGTAATAGGGCTGACACTAATCCCGGTATTGTATCCGGTGCTGAACCGTCTGGCGGATATGGGACAGACATTTGCCAGATGGATGCAGCTATTTCCCAACATTGCCCGTGTTATCGGCTACGCCGCTATGGCGTTGCTGGGGTTTGCGGCAGTGGGCGCGGTTGCCAATATTGTGATGGGCGCTTCTAAGTTCATCATGGCAGGTTTACGCGGGATCTGGGTTGCCATTACCGCCGTCACGAAAGCATATACGGCAATGGTATGGCTGGCACAAATTGCTGTTATCGCCTGGAATGCGACGCTTAAATTTTTGCGCGGAGCGTTGCTGGCCGTTCGTATGGCGGCAATCATGGCCGGAATCGGTATTAATCTTATGAGCTGGCCGGTCTTGCTTGTGATCGGGGCGATAGCGTTGCTTGCGGCGGGTTGCTGGTTGCTGATTAAACACTGGGATACGGTGAAAGCAGCTGTTATGGAAACATCCGCGTTTCAGGCATGTGCCAGGGTGGTGGCGTGGCTGGCCGGGGTGTTTTCCACAGCATGGCAATTTATCAGTGAAGGCTGGAACAGTTTTATTGCGCTATTAACAGGGTTTTCACCCTCACAGGCATTAAGTGGACTGGCGTCGGGTATTGTATCCATGTTTGATAATGTCTGGCAGTCCGTTAAAGGTGGTTTTCTGAAATCGTGGAACTGGATTGTTGAGAAGCTGAATAAAATACCCGGCGTTGATATCTCAATGGCTAATGAAACCTCTTCGCCACCATTAACAGTAAATAATTTATCTACAGGTGGCGAGCTAAAAGGAATTGATAAAGGTGGTATCAGTAAATCTGTCAGTAATAACTCAAGGTCTGTGACGGATAACAGCCGGAAAATTAATACTGTCAATATCTATCCAAAAGAAATGATAACGCCGGGGCAGTTAATGGAGTTTCAGGAGCTGGGCGTATGAATGAAATCCTGTATGTTGATTTATTAATTCAGGGAAATGACTTTGTCCTGAATACCGGTAATGAACCTGAATTATGTAATAACCGTAAAAGTATCGGGCAGGACATTATTCATTCCATTATTGAAAGCGGTCTGGCGACGGAATTAATTGCCGAGAGAAGCCCGACCATGCGGGCAGATATTTTTACCCGCATGGAATTACTGATTGAAGATGATGAGCGCATCGTTCCGGGGACGGTGGAAATCGGTGAAGAAAGCCGGACACGGTTGTGGATCACGGCCAGCACTTATGACTTCGGCGGAATATCGGTACAGGTGGATTTATGACGGAAAAGCCACAGGTTGACTTTGAAGAGGTGGTGAAAGCCAGCGGTATGCCGGTGACGGAAGAAGAGATTCGCGATCGCTTTAATGCCATTGCGACGGAGGAGGGAATTATCACGAATACCTCCCGTATGTCTCCGTTCTGGCGACTGGTCACGGCCATTGTAACCGCGCCGGTAATGTGGCTGAAGGAGGTTCTGATCTCCACCGTACTGGCCAATATGTTTGTGGCCACGGCCAGTGGAAGCATGTTACGGCTGCTGGCATGGGCGGTGAATATCACGCCGAAGCCCGCCAGCGCTGCACAGGGCGTTATCCGTTTTTACAAGGAAGACGCCAGCGCCGTGGTGACGGTGAAGGCCGGAACGGTGATACAGACAGAACGTATTAACGGCAGGGTGTATGAACTGGCCATCACGGAAGATGTGGTGATTGCCTCCGGTACCGCCAGCGCACTGCTGCCGGTAAAGGCAACGGGAACGGGCGGCGCATATAACCTTGCGCCGGGATATTACCGCATTCTGCCGGTGGCCGTGGACGGCATCAGCCATGTGGCCAGTGAAGAGAACTGGCTGACCGTACCGGGCGCGGATGAGGAAAGCGATGATGAGCTGCGTGAGCGTTGCCGTAACCAGTTTAACCTGGTGGGCAACTACCACACGGACGCGGTGTACCGGTCGATGATAGCCGGTGTTGCCGGACTGAGCATTGAACGGATTTTCTTTGAGCACGAAGCACCGAGGGGGCCGGGGACAGCCAACGCCTATTTATTGCTGGACAGCGGCGTGGCTTCTGCGCCGTTTGTGGATGCCGTGAATGACTATATCAACACTCAGGGGCATCACGGCCACGGGGACGATATGCAGTGTTATGCCATGCCGGAAACCCTGCACGATCTGGCGGTCACTGTCTGGGTCAGGAACCTGAACAACATCAGTGATGATGAACAGAAGCGCCTGAAGGACGGTATTGAAAACCTGATCCGGTGCGCCTTCCGGGAAAATACGGACTATGACGTCAGAAGGACGTGGCCGTATTCACGGTTCTCCTTCTCGCAGCTGGGGCGCGAAATCCATAAAAACTTTCCGGTAACGGAATCGCTGAATTTTTCGCTGGATGACATTGCCAGTGAGCTGAATGTGCCGCGCCTGAAATCGCTTGTGGTGAGTATTGAGAATGAATGAGTTCATGAAAAAACTGGCCGGAATGGTACTTCCCTCCTGGATGGACAGGGGCGAGCCGCGAAAACTGCTGCAAACGGCGCGGCGATTCTGGGCGGAGGTGTACGGCTGGGTGACGTGGCCACTGAACCAGTTTGATCCGCTGACCTGTACACCGGCGTTACTTAACCTGCTGGCGTATGACCGGGACATTTCCCGCTTTGACGGGGAGCCGCTGGAACTGTTCCGCAGGCGTGTGGCGTATGCCTTCGTGAATGCGCGTGACGCCGGTTCTGTTGAGGGATTTATCAGTATCTTTGAGCGGCTGGGGATCGGGTACGTTGAACTGATGGAGCGCCAGCCGGGCATTGACTGGGATGTGATTCAGGTTCGCGTCACGGACAGCCAGATTGCGACTAACACGCAGTTGATGATCCAGATTATCCGGCAGTACGGGCGGACATGCCGCCGTTACCAGTTTGAAGTGATCACGTCCGAACGGCTGACTATCCGGGCGGGATGGGATCAGGGGGAATATGTGGTTTATCCGGCAGCACTGAGCGGTACGGAAACCAGCAGCGCGACGTACAGCGCAGGGTTATAAGGGGATTATATGTCACAGACAACAATTACACTGGCATTTGAACAGTGGAAAGCGCAACAGGGTGCCACGGGGGAGCCTGTCCTGCTGGATGAATTTGTGTTCGCTAACGTACCGGGACTTGATCCGGATCAGCCGGTTGACCGCAATGAAACCCTGCCACCGGCTGAACAGATTGTTCACCGGCAGGCCGTCAGCCGTAAGGGTGTGGTGAATGACAACGCCGTGGTGCATTCCGTCGTACTGGGGGCGGACGTGGGGGATTTTTCCTTTAACTGGATTGGATTGCTGAATAAAGCCAGCGGTACGCTGGCAATGATTGTTCATGCGCCATTACAGCAAAAACTTAAAACAGCTGAAGGGCAACAGGGGAACGTGCTTACGCGCTCGTTTCTGATGGAATATAACGGCGCACAGGCTGAAACCGGAATTAATACGCCTGCTGAGACCTGGCAGATTGACTTTACCGCACGTATGGCCGGAATGGACGAGCGCCAGCGCCTGGAAAATATCGACATCTTCGGGGCGGCGGCGTTTTTTGGTGACGGCTATCTGGTCGGGAAAAGCGGGAATCAGTTTTATGTGACCAAAGGTACCGGCTATGTGGCAGGGCTGCGCACAACGCTTGCAGAAAACCTGAATATTACCGTGACAACCAGGCCGGTCAAAGTCTGGCTGGATGTATGCTGGACAGGAACGCTTACCAGCGTGTGGGGTGTGCAGTCCCGTATTACGGTTGCTGACAACCTGGCGGATTATGTGCAGAACGGCATACAGCATTATGTGTTTGCGGTGGCGGGTATTGATGAAAACGGCAATATTACGGATTTACGCCCGAAAGGGACGCTGAATGAGCAGCAGGCCAGTGATGCGCTGAGAAAACACGAACAATCCCGTAATCATCCGGACGCCACAACCCGCGAAAAAGGGTTTGTGCAGTTAAGCAGTGAAACAAACAGCGATTCGGAGATGCTGGCCGCAACGCCGAAAGCGGTTAAAGCGGCTATGGATAATGCGAACGGACGACTGGAGAAAAACAGTAATGGCGGCGATATTCCGGACAAAAAACAATTTGCGAGAACTATCGGCGCGGTAACGTCGACCACCATTACACTTGGCGAATCAGGCTGGTTCAAAATCGCCACGGTTGTAATGCCGCAGTCCACATCAACAGCGGTAATTAAGCTTTATGGAGGTTCGGGGTATAACGTTGGATCATTTGAGCAAGCGGCAATCAGTGAACTGGTACTGCGTGCCGGTAATGGTTCACCTGTTGGAATAACCGCCACATTATGGAGGCGTTCACCTTCTGCTGCTAACGAGGTCGCATGGGTTAATACATCAGGCGACACCTACGATATTTATATTAATATCGGCCAGTATGCGTACTGGTTAATTGCGCAATATGATTACACCGGTAATGCAAATGTCACGCTACACAGTACGCCTGAATATTCATCAGTACAGCCGGGAAACTCAACCAGCGGTCAGACATATACGCTGTATAACAGCCTGATGAAACCTACTCCCGAAGATGTCGGAGCGCTGTCAGTTAATGGAGGGAGGCTAAACGGTCCGTTAGGCATTGGTACTGATAATGCGCTGGGCGGTAATTCGATTGTATTCGGCGATAACGATACCGGGTTTAAGTGGCACAGTGACGGCGTTTTGGGTATTTATGCCAATAATGCCCTAGTCGGTTATATCGACAATTCTGGGTTACACATGTCAGTAGATGTTCTCACTAATGGTGCCGTACGCGCAGGCAACGCAAAAAAACTGTCACTGACGAGTAATAATAATTCAACAATGACTGCCACGTTTAATTTGTGGGGTGACGGAGGAAACCGCCCAACGGTTATTGAACTGGATGACGACCAGGGATGGCATCTGTACAGCCAGCGAAATCCCGATGGTTCGATTGTCTTTACGGTCAATGGAGATATCACCGCTAACACACTTCGTGCAGGCGGGGCCATCTACGCCAATAACGGAGACGTATCAGGCACCGTGTGGGGGGGAGGGAATGCAGCCTGGTTGAGCGGCTACCTCTACTCGAATATGGTCAAAGCGATCAGACTCGGCCCGGTGGCGCTTTCTGGCGGTCTGTGGCGTGATTTTCAGCTCGGCGGCGGACAGGTGGTGACGGGGTTCCATACTGACGGTAGCTGGGAAATGGAAGGTGATGATGACAAGGTTTATTACCGTCCCATTCAGTATCTGATTGGTGATACGTGGGTAACGGCACCAAGTGTATAAGAAGGAATAATGATGAAAGCGGAAAGAAACAAAAAGAGCGAACAGTTTTTAAATATTAAAAATTTCATCCCTTATACACCGGATGCATCATTCCCCGGTGCGGCGCATCTTAAATCAGAGGATGGTCAGGACTGGTACGGGTGCCAACAATTATTTTCAGCAGACACGCTGAAAATTACCTACGACGATAACGATGTTATTACGTGTATCACGCGCGATATTTCCGGTTTATGGCCTGCTGGCCAGAGCGTGGCGGAGCTACCTGATACGGATGAAAACCGTCTCGCTGATATTTCAGGCGGCTGGCAGTTTAAAGACGGTAAAGTCGTTCAACGGGCTTATTCGCCGGAAGAGCTGCGTAAAAAGGCGGAGGCTGAAAAAGTTCGTCGCCTTGCTGAGGCTGAATCAGCCATTGCACCACTGGCGCGTGCAGTAAAGCGTGGTATCGCGACTGATGAGGAGCAGAAGCGACTGGAGGCATGGGAACTCTACAGCGTAATGGTTAACCGTGTGGATACAGCTTCCCCTGACTGGCCGGAGGTACCGGATGTGGCGTGAAGCGCGTCTGGCTTTTACGGATTCTCTGGCTGCGCTGGATTGTTCTGTCGTTCCGGCGCATCCGTGGATTCACGGTCTGGGGCAGCAGACAGATAACGGGGCATACCTGAGTCCGGTCAATGCAATCCATTATCTGGCGGAAAGGCTGGCCGGAACGGGAGGCAATACCGATGTGGTGATCATGATGGTAACGGGACAGACCCATGAAAACTTCATGAAGGGGCTTAACAGCCTGGTGGATGTTTTCCCCGCGCCCGCATTCACCCAGGTTAGACGTCTGGCTGAGTCTGCGGCGACACTGGCTACTGAGAAAATGCAGATCCCCGCGAAAGCCGGGGCAGGACTGCCGGTTGCCATTCCGCTGTCCGTTCCGACCAGCAGGGCAGCGTTATCCGCTGCCGCTATCAGTGAGGCGCAGAAAGCGGCTGGCGCCGGATTCAGCCTGGACGGGCTGAAACAACAACTGGGGGAATTTACGCAACTGCGTGACAGCCTGATTAACGATGTGGCCAGCGGCCTTGCTGATTTGCAGGGGAAAAGTGCCAGGGCATGGGTATTTACGGCCAGTGGCGACACCGCCGCCACCCTTCTGGCGCTGGTAAAGGACATTCCGCAGCCTTCAGCCGTTTATACTGCGGCAATCATGCTGGCTGGAAAAAATCTTGATGGAATAAGGGGCATGATTCATGACGTCGATCCCGACACTGGCGCTTAATGGTGAGGCCATACTGCTGAAAAACATGCGCGTGACCGTTTCCCAGCAGTTTCAGGATAAAGACCAGTCCGGTCAGACCAGCGCGACCACCAAATCAGAGCAGGGGGCAAAGGGCAAAGAGCTGCGTATCAGCGGCGAAATACCCTTTAAAAACCCGGAGATCCTGAAGCGTATTTTTGAACTGGCCAGCGCCACCGATGCAGACGGGAAACGCATGAAATACCGCGTTGCGCATGAGGTGGCCAGAGCAGTGAATTTTCGTGAGGCCACCTTCAGCGGAATGCTGGATGCACCGCCGCAGGACGGGAAAATGGCCTGGCTGGTCACGTTCACCCTGGCGGAACATGTCAGCGTACAGGAGAAGCGGGAAGCCAGGGCAACCGGTAAAACAACGGCAAAAAAACAGACGGCCAGCAGTACGGGACAATCCGGTGGCCAGAGTGCCGGAGAGGATGAAGAAAAACTGACGTGGTTTGAACGCAGGGTACTGAAGCCCGTCAATGACGCTTTAGGTTAATGATGAAACCAGTAAAACGCCTTTACCTTTCAACGGATGAAATACACCTGGCTGACGCCAGTCTGGTGCTGGAGCTGAACAGCTGTGGACGTGGCTTTATTACGGCACAGACGACCACAGACTACACCGGCAAACTGGTACGGCTGGATGTGGGGTATTCCGGTTTACTTCTGCGCTGGTTTACCGGCTATGTGGAGCGCTCACAGCCTGCCGAAAACGGTTATCAGCGTCTGTTCGTCCGCGAGCTGGCTGGCGTATTTGAACGGATGTGGCCATGCTCATTCCAGCATCCCACACTGCGCGATGTGGCCGGATGGCTGGAGGAAAACAGCGGGATCAGCATTGCGGTACCGGATGTGCCGTACAGTGATAAACCGATCCCCCATTTCACCCATAACGGGACGGGATACCAGCTGCTGAATAACCTGGGCAGGGCATTCAGTATCACGGATTACATCTGGTATCCATTGCCGGATGGTTCGCTGTATGTCGGCGGTGCAGAAAAGGCGCTGTTTGCCGGACGCCCGGTAGAAATCCCGGCAGAGTTCAGCCAGGGAACGGCGGGCGGTAATTCCATGACATTGCCGGTGATCCAGAGTCTTCGTCCGGGCGTGGACGTGAACGGGGAACGCGTGACCAAAGTTCATCTGGCGAATGACACAATGACCATCACGTGGACACCACGGAACCGCGCCACAGGTCAGCCATTGCAGAAAACACCGGCGCAGCGTCAGATAGAAAGCCATTACCCGGAGCTGGCTTCAGGTCTTCACCTGCCCAAACTGGCCAGGGTGGTGGCACCCAGCGAGGCCGTAAAAAGCGGTAATTTTGCCGACCCGTTCCGGCCACGGTACGCCGTTGACGTGCAGCTGCTTGACGCGGACGGCAACCCGGACAACCAGACGCCGGTATATTCCGCTGTACCGCTGCCGGTGCCAATGGCCGGTAACGATTCGGGAATGTTCCAGTTTCCACCGGAAGGAACGCTGGTAGAGGTGGCGTTTACGGGCGGCAGGCCGGATAAGCCCTTTATCAGGCAGACGCTGCCGGATGGCACCAGTCTGCCGGACATTAAGCCCGGCGAACAGCTGCAACAG
The DNA here is from genome assembly GCF_046569525.1 of Salmonella sp. 741265055_HSA. NCBI lineage: Bacteria > Pseudomonadati > Pseudomonadota > Gammaproteobacteria > Enterobacterales > Enterobacteriaceae > Salmonella > Salmonella sp. 741265055_HSA. The sequence goes on from NZ_JBKFSQ010000021.1 coordinate 25,817, forward strand.
CAGCGGGCGGAAGTCTCGCAACGCGTGACACAGGCAGGAGACTGGGTACGCCAGACGGATCAGACCATCAGTGAAACATCGATGGCGCGGACGGTGAAAGCCGACACGGAACGGCGCGAACTGGTCAGCCGTGAAACCACGGTGAAAGCCACGGATAAAATCACAGTACTGGGTACCGCCACGCTGATGGCCGGAGCCATACAGCAGGTCAGTGCTGGCGACTTCAGCCAGGCGGTAAAAGGAAACCGGCTGGCCAGTATTACAGGAAATGAAGAAACCGAAATCGCCGGGCAGCAATCCACGAAAGTGGCCGGTGCCATGAATGTTGATATAGGGGGAACCCTGACAGAAAAGATTGCCGCATTACGTAAATCCGTGGCAGCGGGCGGTCAGCAGATTATGGGGCCAACCGTGCATATCGGTAGCGAGGGCGTAAATACGCTAACCATGATGCTGGACACCATTGATTTACTGGCAGAGCTGGCGCAGCAGTGCGCGAGCCATTCACACCCCAGTGTTGGTACGCCGACCAATGCCGGAGCATTCAACCAGACGGCAGTAAAGGCCGGGCAGACCCGGAACAAGTACCAGAACATCATCGCCTGATTCTCTCTTTTCAGCCCGCATAATGCGGGTTTTTTTACACCCTTCATCAGGCGTCACCAGACGCATTCTAAGCGCTTCCTTTATCTGACAACTACCGAGCAACACCACAAAAGGATCTGTGTTGTCACGTTACGCTGACGACGCCACACGCTGACAAAATAAATCTTTCGCAGACAAAAACGGCGCTACACCGCACCCGCCTGCGGTTTCTGGATCGATTAAATTTTTCAGTTTTCTTTTCCTACAAACCAAACCGCCAGACAGCGTCAGTTCTGGCGGCTTGCGGGAAATCTCCAACTGAAAAGATTGAAAGGAATTTCAGTAATTTTCATTTTGAAGGATCAATGAAGGATCTGAGGGGTTTTCTAACCATCAGATAAATAAAGTAAAAAAAATTTTTATGTAGATTAAAATGATCTAGGGGGACAGTGAAGGATAAGTGGCAAGAAGCCCGCAACGCCAGATGTGGGGCGGGCTACCGTGGTTTCCCCTGGGGTTTCAGAGACTGAAAAATGTGATGCTTACAATTTGCCTTCTGAAATCTTGAAATCCACTATTTCTTTGGTTTTCAGGTCCATAGTGCAAGCGTAAGTCATGGTCATTTTTGCATTAAAGCCATTTGTAAATTTGACCTTATCCCCGATGAACGTTAGCTGATTCTTTTTGCTGTCGATTCGTGCATGAGAGAACATTGGATCTAAAAGGCCGTCAGTCCATTCAAATTCATATTTTGCTGCATGTTCTACCAGTGGTTTGCATTTGGTCACTGCATCGACCATGTTCTTGTCAAAGTTACACTGGGTATCCGTGTTAGAGCATACTTTTGGCGCTTCCGCCGTTTGCTTGTCATCGCTTCCACCAACAAAGTACATGACTGCTGCAACGATGATTATCAAGATAAGGCATCCGCCAAGCTTCTGTTTTGCACCAAACCCCGGATCTTTAACGCCACAGTGGGGACACGTTTTTGCAGAGGTTGAGACTTCTTTTTTGCATTCTTTACATTTGGTAAGTGCCATAGACATTTCCTTATTAATTAAGCATCTGGATCATAGCTATCCAGTAAGCAAGGTTACAAGAAAGAATTGTCTATCAAAAAAAATCCGCCGCCATTTTGTCGCCATCTTAAAAAATACATACTCTAACACTATGATTTTAAAAGGTATAAATTCAAGGCAACAAAAAACCCACCAACCTTGAACCGAAATGGCGGGGTTGATGGGCTCCACAAAATGGGGACATCAAAGAAAAGCAGTGGCAATAGGTATGACTGATGCTTTAACGAAAAGTTCGACCTATTGGCAAAATTTTTTCACTTAAAGGCAAACTTCAGTTTTATCCTAACCCCGGCCAGATGATGACAATAAGCGTCCCCGCCAGCGTTAGCAGAACGTTGGCGATAGCGTAAGTCCCCGCATAACCCAGCGCTGGAATATTGCTGCGCGCCGTATCGCTAATGATTTCCATCGCCGGGGCGCAGGTACGCGCGCCCATCATGGCGCCGAACAGCAGCGCCCGGTTCATGCGCAGCACATAAGCGCCAAACAAGAAGCAGATCACCACCGGTACCAGGCTGACGACAAGCCCGGCGATCAGCATTTGTCCGCCGACCGCACCCAGGCCGTTGCTGATACCGCTGCCGGCGCTTAAACCAACGCCTGCCATAAATACCATCAAGCCGAATTCTTTCACCATGTTAAGTGCGCCCTGTGGAATATAACCAAAGGTAGGATGGTTAGCGCGCAGGAAACCGAGCATGATCCCGGCGAACAGCAATCCGGCCGCGTTGCCGATGCCGAAACTAAAATTGCTGAACTGGAAGGTAATCATCCCGATCATTAACCCGATGATAAAAAAAGCGCAGAAGGCGAGCAGGTCCGTCACCTGACTATGGATCGAAATAAAACCAATGCGATCGGCGATGGTTTTTACGCGTCTGGCGTCGCCGCTCACCTGTAACACGTCGCCTTTATTCAGCACGACGTTATCGTCGATAGGCATTTCGATCTGGCTGCGGATGACGCGGTTAAGGAAGCAGCCATGATCGGTCAGCTTGAGCTGAGCGAGGCGGCGACCGACCGCATTGTGGTTTTTCACCACAATTTCTTCCGTTACGATGCGCATATCAAGCAGATCGCGATCAAACACTTCCTTACCATTACGGAAGCTGGGATCGAGCCTGGCGTGCGCGTCCGGATAGCCGACCAGCGCAATCTCATCGCCCATTTGCAGCACCGCATCGCCATCCGGGTTCGCCAGAATACCGTTACGACGAATACGTTCGATATAGCAGCCTGTCTGGCGGTAAATACCCAGCTCGCGCAGGTTTTTACCGTCTGTCCAGGCCACCAGTTCCGGGCCAACCCGATAGGCGCGGATAACTGGCAAATAAACTTTGCGATTAGCATCGGTATCCAGACCACGCTCGCGAGCAATTTGCTGGGCGCTGGTTTGCAAATCCTGATGCTGTAGTTTAGGCAAGTAGCGCGCGCCCACGATCAGACTGACCAGCCCAATCAGATAGGTCAGGGCATAGCCCAGGCTCAGATTATCAAGAGCGGAGGAGAGTTGCGTGCTGGCGATGCCGGAATGTCGCAGGGTATCGCCTGCGCCAACCAGCACGGGCGTGGAAGTCATTGAGCCGGCCAGCATACCGGCCGTCAGGCCGATATCCCAGCCGAATAGCTTACCAAGGCCTAAGGCGATTAGCAGAGCGCTACCGACCATGACCAGGGCAAGCATCAGATAATTTTTACCGTCGCGAAAAAAAATCGAAAAAAAGTTGGGGCCAGCCTCGACGCCGACACAAAAAATAAACAGCATAAATCCCAGATTTAGCGCGTCGGTGTTAATACTAAAGTGTTGCTGCCCTAATAATAGAGAGACCACTAAAACGCCAATGGAATTACCAAGTTGGACTGAACCCAGACGTAACTTGCCAAGACACAGGCCAAGAGCCAGGACCACAAATAATAACAGGATGTAATTCCCATTTAACAAATCTGCGACGTTTATATTCACGGAGACTAACTTCTTGTTTACGAGTAAGCTGTTGAAAGAAATGGTAATTTACGCTACTGTTTTTATCATGAATTAAGGGTGCAATCGTATTGCATACAGCATCCAAATAAAAACAACACAACAATATATCCTGCTAGTTTAATCTTATTGCGTACTAACGGCTATAAGAATCGTGCAGGTGTGTTTTTGGCATGGAATGCCACATGACTTTATCTGACTGGATGCCTCACGGCGGAAAGCGTGTTCGATAGAGAGTGTCAGGAGGAACGATTGAAACATAAACACGGGTGGGCAAGCGTTGTCTGCTGCTTTGTACTCTTTATTGTGGTGTGTCTTTCATTAACTATGCATGTACAAGGCGCTTTTCGCGCGGCAGGGCATCCTGAGATTGGACTGTTATTTTTTACGTTGCCTGGTGCGGTGGCCAGTTTTTGTTCTCACCGACGCGAGGTGATCCGACCGCTGATCGGGGCGATGCTGGCGGCGCCGTTTTGCCTGGTGTTAATGCGCGTGGTATTTATGCCTACCCGATCGTTTTGGCAAGAACTGGCATGGTTATTTAGCGCCGTATTCTGGTGTGCGTTAGGCGCGCTCTGTTATTTGTTTATTAGCAGTCTGTTTAGCCACCGGCGAAAAAAACGCCGATAGCGCCCTCCGGTAGAGGGCGTTGCCAGAGCAATCAGGCGAAAAGATTCAGATTTTCTTTTGCCCATGCTTCAAAATCCGTACAGCCGCCGATATGTTTTTGATCGACAAAAATCTGCGGTACGGTTTCTACGGGTTTACCTACGGTTTTTTCCAAATCCGCTTTAGTGATGCCTTCAGCATGGATATCAATATAGCGGTAGTTGAAATCGTCGCGTTCTTTGCTCAGTTTTTCCGCCAACTCTTTTGCACGCACGCAATAAGGGCACCCTGGACGGCCAAAAATAACAGTAAACATATCTCTCCTCGAACATAAAGCCAGACGGCGAACAGGTGTTATCATGCCGCGATTTACGGCAGATGAAAAGCAGGTTACGCCTGTTCCTTTGATAACCCAGGGCTATATCTGTTAAGCACGCCGGACCAGAACGTTCTACACTGTGCGTCAGTTTACCAGGAGGCTTGATATGCGCACGATTGGCGTGTTACCCAAAAGCGTACTGATACTGGAATGCCTCGGTATGATTTTGCTGGCGCTTGCTCTGCTATCACTTAATCATTACCTTACGCTGCCTGCGCCGTTCAATACGCCGCTGGTTGGCGTATTGATGGTTTTCCTGGGCGTCGTGTTGATCCTCCCCGCCGCGGTGGCGATGATGTGGCGTATTGCGCAGTTACTGGCGCCGCAGTTGATGAAACGTCCACCCGACATTTCTTCCCGTTCAGATAGAGAAAAGCATAATGAGTCCGACCATTGAACTTCTTTGTGGCCATCGTTCTATTCGCCATTTCACCGATGAACCCGTGACTGACGCGCAGCGAGAGGCCATTATTGCCGCCGCGCGCAGCACGTCCAGTTCCAGTTTTTTACAGTGCAGCTCTATTATCCGTATTACCGATCGGGCGCTGCGCGAGGCGTTAGTGCCCCTGACGGGCGGGCAAAAGCATGTGGCGCAGGCCGCTGAGTTCTGGGTATTTTGCGCCGATTTTAATCGTCATTTGCAGATCTGCCCTGACGCGCAGTTGGGGCTTGCCGAACAACTGCTGCTCGGTGTCGTCGATACGGCGATGATGGGGCAAAATGCGCTGACGGCGGCGGAATCACTGGGGTTAGGCGGCGTGTATATCGGCGGCATCCGTAACAATATTGAGTCTGTTACCGAACTATTAAAATTGCCGAAGCATGTATTGCCGCTCTTTGGCCTGTGTTTGGGATGGCCTGCGGATAATCCGGATCTGAAACCGCGCCTGCCTGCCGAGCTTGTGGTTCATGAGAACCAGTATCAACCGCTTGATGAAAAGCTGCTGGCGCGCTATGACGAGCAGTTGGCTGAGTATTATCTGACCCGCGGCAGTAATACGCGACGCGATACCTGGAGCGATCATATCCGTCGCACCCTGATTAAAGAAAATCGCCCATTTATCCTTGAATATTTGCATAAACAGGGCTGGGCGACGCGCTAAAACCTGCGGGCCAGTGTATGATACGCGGGCTTTTCAGGGTTTTCAGCGAGGTGCAGGGTGAAAATTGCCATATTGTCCAGGGATGGAACGCTCTATTCTTGCAAACGTCTGCGCGAAGCGGCGATGCGGCGCGGCCATCTGGTCGAGATACTCGATCCTCTTTCCTGCTATATGAATATTAATCCGGCTGCGTCGTCGATCCATTACAAGGGGCGTCGTCTGCCCCATTTTGACGCCGTTATTCCCCGTATTGGTTCGGCCATTACCTTTTATGGTACCGCTGCGCTACGTCAGTTTGAGCTACTGGGTAGCTATCCGCTGAATGAATCCGTCGCCATTACCCGCGCGCGCGATAAGCTGCGATCGCTACAACTTTTGGCGCGCCAGGGGATCGATCTTCCCATTACCGGGATCGCCCATTCGCCGGATGATACCAGCGATCTTATTAAGATGGTTGGCGGGGCGCCGCTGGTCGTGAAGCTGGTAGAAGGCACGCAAGGGATCGGCGTGGTATTGGCGGAGACGCGTCAGGCTGCTGAAAGCGTTATTGATGCGTTTCGGGGGCTGAATGCCCATATCCTGGTTCAGGAATACATTGCCGAAGCTAAAGGATGCGATATTCGTTGTCTGGTCGTCGGCAATGAGGTTGTGGCGGCGATTGAGCGGTGCGCGAAAGCCGGTGATTTTCGCTCCAATCTTCATCGCGGCGGGGTGGCCAGCATCGCGACGATCACGCCCCGTGAACGGGATATCGCCATCAAAGCCGCACAAACGCTGGGGCTGGATGTGGCGGGCGTCGATATTTTACGCGCCGCGCGCGGGCCGCTGGTGATGGAGGTGAATGCCTCGCCGGGACTGGAAGGTATCGAAAAGACTACGGGCGTGGATATCGCGGGGCGAATGATTCAGTGGATAGAACGTCACGCTACGCCTGAATTTTGCCTTAAAATCGGCGGCTAATCGCAATCATGGATTCCGCCGTAGTACGAAGCACGCTTTTTGCGTAAGCTGTGCCGGTAATTTTTTCATCGTCATCGTAAGAGGTAGCACATTATTATGATATCACTGGTCGTTCCCACTCTGGATACGTTGCGTCAATGGCTCGACGACCTGGGCATGAATTTCTTCGAATGTGATACCTGCCAGGCGCTGCATTTGCCGCATATGCAGAATTTTGACGGCGTCTACGATGCTAAAATCGATTTGGTGGACAACACCGTTCTTTTTTCCGCGATGGCGGAGGTCAGGCCTTCCGCGTTGCTGCCGCTGGCGGCCGATCTCTCTGCTATCAACGCCAGTTCGTTGACGGTAAAAGCCTTTCTCGATATGCAGGATGATAATCTGCCAAAGCTGGTTGTGTGCCAGTCTTTATCCGTTATGCAAGGCGTCACCTACGAACAGTTCGAATGGTTTGTTCGCCAAAGTGAAGAGCAGATTTCTATGGTGATCCTTGAGGCCGGGGCGCATCAGCTTCTGTTTAACGCGGAAGAAGACGCGCAAAAAACCAGCGCGGTTGACCATTTTCTTCACTGATCCCTCCCGATAATCAGGCAGTCGCTGCCAGCGCGGCTGCTGTTTACGTTTTTTTATGCTGTCGTTAACCTTTATTTAAAGAATTATTCACCTCCTTTCTGACCATTTCGCTTTATCACATAGACAAAACCTGCATAAAAAATTGATAAAAGGCGTTTTTTAATCTGGGCTATAGCCTCAAACCTTAGCTAAAGTTATTCTTGCGAAGCTTCTATAGCGAGCTTGATGGCAGGGAGGGCGACCTCTCTTCTTCATTTGTATCAAATGAAAAGGTATGCACATTTCAGGCATGTTTTAAACCACGCCTAATGGGTTCATTTGTTAACGGATTTCAGAAGGAAAGCGATGATGACCGCCTTAAAGAAAAAATGGCTATCGGGTCTGGTTGCGGGTGCTCTGATGGTCGTCTCTGTCGGCACGCTCGCTGCCGAACAAAAAACGCTGCACATTTATAACTGGTCAGATTATATCGCGCCGGACACGGTGGCGAACTTTGAAAAAGAGACCGGGATTAACGTTATCTATGATGTCTTTGACTCTAACGAAGTGCTGGAAGGCAAGTTAATGGCAGGCAGCACCGGGTTCGATCTGGTGGTGCCATCGGCCAGTTTTCTTGAGCGTCAGCTCACCGCGGGCGTTTTTCAGCCGCTGGATAAAAGCAAACTTCCCGGCTGGAAAAACCTCGATCCTGAACTGCTGAAACTGGTAGCGAAGCATGATCCTGACAACAAATACGCCATGCCCTATATGTGGGCCACGACGGGCATTGGCTATAACGTTGATAAAGTGAAAGCGGTGCTGGGGGATGATGCGCCAGTGAATAGCTGGGATTTAGTCCTCAAGCCGGAAAATCTGGAGAAGCTAAAAAGCTGCGGCGTCTCTTTCCTTGATGCGCCTGAAGAAATTTTTGCCACCGTGCTGAACTATCTGGGTAAAGATCCGAATAGCAGCAAAGCGGATGACTACACCGGCCCGGCAACCGATCTGTTGTTGAAGCTACGGCCAAACATTCGCTATTTCCACTCCTCGCAATACATTAACGATCTGGCTAATGGCGATACCTGTGTAGCCATCGGCTGGGCGGGCGATGTCTGGCAGGCCGCTAACCGGGCGAAAGAGGCGAAAAATGGCGTCAATATCTCTTTCTCGATCCCCAAAGAGGGGGCAATGGCGTTTTTTGATGTGTTTGCCATGCCGGCTGACGCCAAAAATAAAGACGAGGCCTACCAGTTCCTTAATTATCTGCTGCGCCCTGATGTGATTGCCCATATTTCCGATCACGTTTTCTACGCCAATGCGAATAAAGAGGCGACGGCGCTGGTTAGCCAGCAGGTGCGCGATAACCCGGGAATTTATCCGCCGGCGGATGTGCGGGCCAAGTTGTTTACCCTGAAAGTGCAGGAGCCGAAGATTGATCGCGTCCGCACCCGCGCATGGACGAAGGTGAAAAGCGGTAAGTAATTGATTAACGGTATGGCCTGATAAGCGTGCGCTATCGGGCATTCCACCGTTTGTATCGTTTGATTGTGTTATGCCGGAGAGCGCCTTGTGAATGATGTCCCCCACCGCCCGCAGGTGAAAACCCGTAAAGCGCTGACGCCGCTTCTGGAAATTCGCAACCTGACGAAGTCATTCGACGGGCAACATGCTGTCGATGATGTCAGTCTGACTATCTATAAAGGCGAGATTTTTGCCCTGCTGGGCGCGTCAGGTTGTGGAAAATCGACTCTGCTACGGATGCTGGCAGGTTTTGAACCGCCGAGCAGCGGGCAAATTATGCTCGACGGCGTCGATCTGGCGCATGTTCCGCCGTATCAGCGTCCGATTAATATGATGTTTCAGTCCTATGCGTTGTTTCCGCATATGACGGTAGAGCAGAACATCGCTTTTGGTCTGAAGCAGGACAAACTGCCGAAGGCGGAGATTACCAGCCGCGTCAATGAGATGCTGGGTCTGGTGCACATGCAGGAGTTTGCGAAACGTAAGCCGCATCAGCTTTCCGGCGGTCAGCGTCAGCGCGTGGCCCTGGCGCGCAGTCTGGCGAAACGTCCTAAGCTGCTCTTGTTGGATGAACCGATGGGCGCGCTGGATAAAAAATTACGCGACCGGATGCAGCTTGAAGTGGTGGATATCCTTGAGCGCGTCGGCGTGACCTGCGTCATGGTGACGCACGATCAGGAAGAAGCCATGACGATGGCGGGGCGCATTGCCATCATGAACCGTGGAAAATTTGTGCAAATTGGCGAACCGGAGGAGATTTACGAGCATCCGACGACCCGCTATAGCGCCGAATTTATCGGATCGGTAAATGTTTTTGAGGGCGTACTGAAAGCGCGTGAAGAGGACGGTCTGGTCATTGACGCGCCCGGTTTGGTTCATCCGTTAAAAGTCGATGCAGATGCCTCTGTCGTTGATAATGTGCCGGTATATGTGGCGCTACGTCCGGAAAAAATCATGCTGTGTGAGTCGCCGCCTGCCGATGGCTATAATTTCGCCGTCGGCGAAGTGGCGCATATTGCGTATCTCGGCGATTTGTCTATTTATCATGTGCGGCTAAAAAGCGGGCAGATGATCAGCGCTCAACTGCAGAATGCGCACCGTTACCGAAAAGGGTTACCGACCTGGGGCGATGAAGTGCGTTTGTGCTGGGAAGCGGATAGCTGCGTGGTCCTGACGGTATAAGGGGGAAACATGAGCACACTTGAACCTCCGGCACGCATCAGTAAACCTGGCGGCGCGGTGCTATGGTTGGCGCGAATGCAAATGAAACATGGGCGTAAGCTGGTTATTGCTTTGCCTTATATCTGGCTCATTCTGCTGTTTTTACTGCCGTTTCTTATCGTCTTTAAGATAAGCCTGGCGGAAATGGCGCGGGCGATCCCGCCGTATACCGATCTGCTGGAATGGGCTGACGGTCAGTTGTCGATTACGCTCAATCTCGGTAATTTTTTGCAACTGACCGACGATCCGCTCTATTTCGAAGCCTATCTGCAATCGTTACAAATTGCCGGTATTTCCACGATCTGCTGCCTGCTGTTGGGCTACCCGCTGGCGTGGGCGGTGGCGCACAGCAAGCCCTCCACGCGCAATATCCTGCTGCTGTTGGTGATTCTGCCCTCGTGGACGTCTTTTTTAATACGCGTCTATGCCTGGATGGGCATTTTGAAAAACAACGGTGTGCTGAACAATGTGTTGCTGTGGCTAGGGGTTATCGATCAGCCGCTGACGATCCTGCACACTAACCTGGCCGTCTATATCGGCATTGTTTATGCGTATCTGCCGTTTATGGTTCTGCCCATTTATACCGCATTAACGCGTATTGATTATTCGCTGGTGGAAGCGTCGCTGGATCTCGGCGCCCGACCGCTGAAAACATTTTTTAGCATCATTGTCCCGCTCACCAAAGGCGGAATCATCGCCGGCTCGATGCTGGTTTTTATCCCGGCGGTGGGCGAGTTCGTGATCCCGGAACTGCTTGGCGGGCCGGACAGTATCATGATTGGTCGCGTCCTGTGGCAGGAGTTTTTCAATAACCGCGACTGGCCGGTGGCTTCTGCGGTCGCCATTATTATGTTGCTGCTGCTGATCGTGCCGATCATGTGGTTCCATAAACATCAGCAAAAAAGTGCGGGGGAGCACGGATGAATAACTTACCGGTCGTTCGCTCGCCCTGGCGCATTCTGATTCTGGTGCTGGGGTTTACTTTTCTCTATGCGCCGATGTTAATGTTGGTGATTTACTCGTTTAACAGTTCGAAGCTGGTGACGGTGTGGGCGGGATGGTCGACGCGCTGGTATGGCGAGCTCTTTCGGGATTCCGCCATGATGAGCGCAGTGGGACTAAGCCTGACAATTGCCGCCTGCGCGGCGACGATGGCGGTGGTGCTCGGTACTATCGCTGCGGTGGTGATGGTGCGATTTGGACGATTTCGCGGCGCAAACGGCTTTGCGTTTATGATCACCGCGCCGCTGGTGATGCCGGATGTGATTACCGGGCTGTCGCTGCTGCTACTGTTTGTCGCGCTCGGTCATGCTATCGGCTGGCCCTCCGATCGCGGGATGCTGACCATCTGGTTGGCGCACGTCACTTTCTGTACCGCCTATGTGGCAGTGGTGATCGCTTCGCGATTACGCGAACTGGATCGTTCGATTGAAGAGGCGGCGATGGATCTTGGCGCGGCGCCGTTGAAGGTCTTTTTTGTCATTACGTTACCGATGATCATGCCAGCGGTGATCTCAGGCTGGCTGTTGGCCTTTACGCTCTCTCTTGACGATCTGGTGATTGCCAGCTTTGTTTCCGGTCCCGGCGCCACCACGCTACCGATGCTGGTTTTCTCCAGTGTGCGCATGGGCGTGAACCCGGAAATCAACGCGCTGGCGACGTTAATCCTCGGCGTGGTAGGAATCGTCGGATTTATTGCCTGGTACCTGATGGCGCGAGCGGAAAAACAGCGGATTCGCGATATCCAGCGTGCAAGACGCGGCTGAAGCCACTAAAATCTTCCACTATGGCAATGCGTTGCCGCGCGGGTCGCGGCATCATTTTCAGGGAAGACATTCATTGGGATTTATAAAGCAATCAACCTCATCACATGCCCGTTTAAATGTGCCTACGCTGGTGCAGGTTGCGGCTATGGCGATTATTTTGATTCGCGGTCTCGATGTGCTGATGATTATGAATACCCTCGGCATACGCGGGATGGGCGAGTTTATTCATCGCAGCGTGCAGACGTGGAGCTTAACCCTGGTCTTTCTGGCCAGCTTAGTGCTGGTCTTTGTTGAAATTTATTGTGCGTTTTCGCTGGTGAAAGGCCGTAGCTGGGCGCGCTGGGTGTACCTGGCGACACAAATTATTGTGAGCGGATATCTGTGGGCGGCGTCGTTAGGCTACGGGTATCCGGAGTTGTTTAGCATCGCGGGAGAATCGAAGCGTGATATCCTGCATTCCCTGGTCATGCAAAAACTCCCCGATCTTTTAATCCTGTTTCTGCTGTTTATTCCCGCTCCCAGCCGTCGGTTCTTCCGGCTGCAATAATGTGTATAATCGTCGCCCCGGATAATATGAAGGTTTTTTGGTATGCAGTGCGCACTCTATGACGCGGGTCGCTGCCGTTCCTGTCAATGGATTACGCAGTCGGTTAACGAACAACTTTCCGCAAAAACAGCCGATTTACATCGTTTGCTCGCCGGGCTGCCTGTTGAACAGTGGTGCGCGCCGATTGGCGGCCCGGAACAGCATTTCCGCAACAAAGCGAAAATGGTCGTGAGCGGTAGTGTAGAAAAACCGCTCTTCGGGATGCTGCATCGCGACGGTACGCCGGTCGATCTTTGCGGCTGCCCGCTGTATCCCGCCTCCTTTGCCCCCGTATTCAGCGCGCTAAAACCTTTTATTGCCCGTGCCGGACTCACGCCTTATAACGTGGCGCGAAAACGCGGCGAACTGAAATACCTGTTGCTGACGGAAAGTCAGTTCGATGGCGGTATGATGCTACGCTTCGTGTTGCGTTCAGAAACCAAACTTACGCAACTGCGCGCGGCGTTACCGTGGCTGCGTGCGCAACTGCCGCAGCTCAGGGTGATCACCGCAAATATTCAGCCGGTACATATGGCGATTATGGAAGGGGAGACGGAAATCTACCTGACGGATCAGCAGGCGCTGGCGGAACGTTTTAACGATGTGCCGCTGTGGATTCGTCCGCAAAGTTTCTTTCAGACCAACCCTACGGTCGCCAGCCGATTATATGCGACGGCGCGCGACTGGGTAGGGCAACTGCCGGTACGCCATATGTGGGATCTTTTTTGCGGAGTGGGTGGATTCGGTCTGCACTGCGCGACGCCGCAGATGCAATTAACCGGTATTGAGATCGCGCCGGAGGCGATTGCCTGCGCGAAGCAATCCGCCGCTGAGCTGGGATTAACCCGCCTTCATTTCCAGGCGCTGGATTCCACCCAATTCGCCACCGCACAAGGCGAAACGCCCGATCTGGTGTTGGTGAATCCTCCCCGCCGCGGCATTGGCAAGCCGTTGTGCGATTACCTTGCACAAATGGCGCCGCGTTTTATTATTTATTCAAGCTGTAACGCGCAGACGATGGCGCAGGATATTCGCCATCTGCCGAACTACCGTATTCAACGTGTTCAGCTTTTCGATATGTTCCCGCATACCGCGCATTATGAGGTTTTAGCGTTACTGCGCAGGTCAGTATAATATATTCACAATATTTATTTTTATCACCAAATTATTCCATAAAAATAATAAATACAATCAATTGATTATTAAATCCAATTGATTGTATTTATATATTCCCTTATTTTTGCAAATCAAATCACAAATAATCACTTTAAATCTTTTAATGACTACTTTTGATTATTACAGTGCGTGTAAGGCAAAATTAGACAAGGTGGTTTATCGGGTAACTTTCAATAGCATCAGCGAAGCAATACGTAACGTCAGTAAAGGGGTCAATCATGACAACGAATAGGCACGCTTATGGAGGGCGTTCAGACGATGTTTGCCAAATTTATAGATGTTATTCAAACGTTTTTAACTGAACCGGCAATATTAATTGGGATATTAGTCGGTGTTGGCTATGCGCTGGATAAAAAGACGCCTATAAAAATTATCACCGGTATGATCAGCGCGATGGTCGGTTTGATGATGGTGTTATTTGGCGGCTTTCAATTTTCAGCCACTTTTAAACCGGTTGCAGAGGCAGTCAGCAAGGCTTATGGCGTGCATGGATACTTAATGGATTCATATGCCATGAAAGCCGCGACGCAAATAGCGCTGGGCGATAATTTCGGCTATGTAGGATACGTTTTTGTACTGGCGTTTTTTACTAACCTGATATTAGTTTTATTTGGTCGTTATACCGGCGCAAAAGGTATATTTCTTACCGGCAATACCGGGGTCTCTCATTCACAGGCAGTACTGTGGTTAATCGTCTTCTGGCTGGGGTTCGGTTGGGTACAATCCATTGTGATTGCCGGGGTATTGACCGGGGTCTTTTGGGCGTTTTCAACTACGCTTATTGTTAAACCCATCGCCAAAGTGACCAATAACGCCGGTTTTACCATTGCGCATAACCAGATGCTGGGACTGTGGTTTTTCTCGAAATTCGCGCATAAATTCGGCGATCCGGAAAAGCATGACGCCGAAAACCTGAAACTTCCCGGTTGGTTAGCCATTTTTAACCACAACGTGACGGCAATCGCCATTGTGATGACGCTCTTCGTTGGCGGTTTTCTATTGGCTACAGGGATCGATAACGTACAGTTAATGGCGAAAGGCAAACCCTGGTATATCTATATCATCAATCTGGGCCTGCAATTCTCTATGTATATGGTCATCTTGCTGCAGGGGGTGCGGATGATGGTAGGCGAAATTAACGGTTCGTTTAAAGGATGGCAGGATCGCTTTATTCCTAACGCTATACCGGCTGTGGATGTTGCTGCTTTATTACCTTTTTCGCCGAACGCGGCCACGCTGGGATTCGTCTTTTGTACCTTCGGCACGATTTTTTCCATGGGCATTCTGCTGCTCATCCATAGCCCTATTATGGTATTGCCTGGTTTTGTTCCGCTCTTCTTTTCCGGCGGCCCAATCGGCGTATTAGCCAACCGAATGGGGGGATATCGTTCCGTTATTATTTGTACTTTCCTGTTAGGGATTATTCAGACTTTCGGTACGGTATGGGCCATTCCTTTAACCGGGCTGGCAAAAGAAGGCGTGGGCTGGACGGGAATATTTGACTGGGCGACTCTGTGGCCTGCGATTTGTGAATTACTGAAATTTATTGCTTCAACGTTCCATCTTGGTCCTTATTCCATTTAATTGATTCGGTTTATATAAAGGATTTTATTATGAAAGATTCTGTAAATATTCTATTCGTATGCGGTTATGGTGTAGGCAGTAGCGTAATGTTACAAACTGTTGTTAAAAAAGCGTTAGCAAAATATGACTTCTCTTTTGATATGGAGCATACGGCAGCGGGAGAGGTCGGTGGATTTACCGACTGGGCAGATATTTATGCGATTTCGAAAAAATTGCTTGATGTCGTTAGCCTCGATCCTAAACACGGACAATATCTCATTCCCATTGAAAATATCATGGATGGCGAGTCAATAGGTAAACAGATTTACGATGTGGTAGAGAAAAATTTTCCGCACCTGCTCAACAAATGAGGGTGAGTCATGAAAGCGATTATTCTGCTGTTTGACAGTCTGAATAAAAACTATTTGCCGCCCTATGGTGATTTGCTAACGAAAGCGCCTAACTTTCAACGCCTGGCGGCACATGCCGCCACCTTTGACAATAGTTATGTCGGCAGTATGCCCTGTATGCCAGCCCGTCGGGAACTGCACACCGGGCGCTATAATTTCCTGCATCGTGAGTGGGGGCCGCTGGAACCCTTTGATGATTCCATGCCGGAATTATTGAAAAAAGCGGGGATCTACACCCATCTTATCAGCGATCATCTGCATTACTGGGAAGACGGCGGCGGTAACTACCATAACCGCTATAGCTCCTGGGACGTAGTACGCGGTCAGGAGGGCGATCACTGGAAGGCGAGCGTTGGCGAGCCGCCCATTCCGGAAGTACTGCGCGTTCCACAAAAACAAACCGGAGGCGGCGTTTCCGGGCTATGGCGTCACGACTGGGCGAACCGCGAATACATCCAGCAGGAAGCTGATTTTCCCCAGACGAAAGTTTTTGATGCCGGGTGCGATTTTATCCATAAAAATCATGCCGAAGATAACTGGTTATTGCAGGTTGAGACGTTTGATCCGCATGAACCGTTTTATACCACCGAGGAATATTTATCACTCTATGACGATGAGTGGCAAGGCCCGCACTATGACTGGCCGCGCGGCAAAGTCAGTGAAAGCGAGGAGGCGATAGCGCATATTCGCTGTCGTTATCGGGCCCTGGTTTCTATGTGCGACCGCAATCTGGGACGTATCCTTGATCTGATGGATGAACACGATCTCTGGCGCGATACGATGCTGATTGTCGGTACCGATCACGGCTTCTTGCTGGGGGAGCACGGTTGGTGGGCTAAAAATCAAATGCCCTATTATAACGAGGTGGCGAATAACCCGCTGTTTATCTGGGACCCGCGCAGCGCGGTATGCGGAGCGCGACGGCAGTCGCTGGTGCAGATGATTGACTGGGCGCCAACGCTACTGGATTATTTTCAGCAACCTATTCCCGCAGATATGCAGGGCCAACCGCTGGCGAAAGTCATTGCCAGTGATGAACCCGTCAGGGAAGGCGCGCTGTTTGGCGTGTTTAGCGGACATGTTAATGTTACCGACGGACGCTATGTTTATATGCGGGCCGCGCAGCCGGGGCGTGAGCATGACATTGCGAACTACACGTTAATGCCGATCAAGATGAATGCGCGTTATGACGTGGATGAACTGGGAAAATTATCTCTGGCACCTCCGTTTAACTTTACTAAAGGGCTTCAGGTATTACGTATTCCGGCCAGGGAAAAATATAAAGGTGTGAATAGCTTTGGTCATCTCTTGTTTGATCTCAGAGACGATCCGCAGCAGCAACATCCTATTCATGATGAGGCCATCGAAGCAAGGATGATCAACTTACTTATCCGTTTGATGAAAGAAAATGATGCTCCGGCGGAGCAGTATCGCCGTCTGGGTCTGGATGTTATCTAAAAACGTAACAATGTTGTAAGCCGGGTACGCGTCAGCGTCACCCGGCAAGTATTAGTCCGAATCGCCTGTTGATGCAGGCGATTTTTTAAATAAGGGAACGTAGTTCATCGTAGCTAAAAATTCGGCCACGATAGCCAAGACCGGTATCAATAGCAAAAATTGACACTCCAGTGGTATTGTCAGTATCGAAAACGAAAAATGATTGTTCAGCGCCAAAATAAACGCAGTAATTCTCTCCCGTTTCAAAGACAGAAGATGTGAGCTCACTGCGCTGTCCGGGGAAGGTAAACTGATCTAATCGCTGAGCCGTTTTTTCATTCAGATCAACGGCAAAAATGGTCGGAAGTGAATCAAGTTCAGCCGCCGTATAGGCTACGGGTTCGGACTCAATGACACGGACCAGCTCATTACCATTTTCATCCGCACATGAATTATTATTGAACATAGAGATGACAAATTTATTTTCCCCCTGATAAGCAGCATATTTGTCATTGTTGGTAATAAATACCGCATGTTCGCCATTAGGATATTTGAAATTATCAGGGTTTTTTACGCTTAAATTGATGTCGGCATTTAATGTCGGAAATTCCGGATTATCAATAATCCATTCGAGATCGCCAGTCTCAATATTTAAGCCAATAATGGTACAGGTTGAACGTGAATTAACCATCAGTTGATTGGTTTGAGGGATGTACTCCAGACTATTAAAATGTACGTCATTGGTATCAGTATTATCAAGTACGGTAGCATGCATGAACTCGTTCGAGTAATCGCGTTGCCAGAGCAGTTCTCCACTTGCAATAGCATATTTATAGATAATGCATTCCAGTTTTTGGCTGTCAGACCAGTTGTCTAACACTGAGCCCAGAACATAGAGATTACCGTTATGATCAGTCGTGATATCGTGGTGAAAGCCAAAACCCTCTGGCGCCGTAAGCGTTTGAATCACTTTACCGATAAGATTAAAATTATAAAGATGAGGCGCAAAGGCATGTTTTTCAGGATCGTAGGTTTCGCTGGCAAGCGCAGACCAAAGCGAATTATCAATAATTTTTAGGTTACCGTACATCCACGGATATAGTCCAGTAATACGCAGATCGCCGTTAATATCATACCCATTCCATTCACTTGTCACAAACCATCCTTGCCCTAAGGTATTATCGGCCAGCGTTTGATCAAGAATATTAATAGTCAGATTTAGAGGTGTATCGCCATAATCTTGCTCCTGGGTCGATATTTCTAGCGTAAAACTTTCGGTGTTACCGGAAAGCGAGCGCGTGGTAATGTCGACGTGATTTAGATAATTCGCATAAAGTCCAACAATGCTTATTTCCTGACTCTCGGTATAATCTGAGGCTGACCAGTTAAAATCGGCAGCGCTGGTCTTCCCTCTGACAATATAGCTGACTATTACTGGTTCAGTCGTCTGAAAGCTGACGAGCGCACATAATTTATTGTGATTATAGGGATTAATAATAACGTTAATATCACTGTTCATAATAGATCCTCTGGTAAGTAAAATAGCCCTAATGGGATAGGCTCTAAGTTATGTCTTTCGGACCTATTATTGACCCAGAAGATAGTGTGGCGAAGTCATTTGAAATAAAAAGAGATAAACCAGAAGATATAAAATATATACCCTTCATACTTCAAGTTGCTTATGTGTTGGCTACGCTCGTTCACCCCAGTCACATAGTTATCTATGCTCCTGGGGACTCACTCCCTTGCCGCCTTTAAGCAACTCGAATTATTTTGGGTATAAATAATTAAATGATAAAAATTTACAACCCACCAATAGGGTGGGTTGTTAGAATAACATATGTCTTACTGCGGGAACCACTGGTCGCTGATTTTCTGATAAGTGCCGTCCGCTTTAATGGCGGCCAGCGCATTATTCAGTTTTTCCAGCAACGCCTTATTGTCCGGGCGCACCGCGATGCCAAGTCCGGTACCGAAGTATTGCGGATCGGTCACTTTCTCTGTTGCCGGACCCAGTTGCGGATTCGTTTTCAGCCACTCATTGACCACTGCGGTATCGCCAAAGACACCATCAATACGACCATTTTTCAGGTCGATAATCGCATTCTGATAGCTGTCGTAGGCCACGGTTTTGACCTCCGGATGTTTATCCTGGAGATATTTTTGATGCGTGGTGCCATTTTCCATACCGATACGCTTACCTTTTAGATCGGTAAAGGTTTTATAGGTGTCTTTTTTGGCAATCACCAGCGCGGAGTTCGCATAATAGGGATTGCTAAAGGCGACCTGCTTACTGCGCTCCGGGGTAATGTCCATTCCGGAAATGACGGCATCATATTTTCTGAATTTCAGCGCCGGGATAAGACTATCGAAAGCATGATTAGTAAAAGTACATTCTGCCTGCATTTGCTTGCATAATGCGGTTGCCAGATCGATATCGAAGCCCACAATTTTATTACTCGCATCCAGGGATTCAAACGGGGGATAGGTAGCGGAAACCCCGAAATTGATTTTTTCAGCGGCGATGCTGCCAGTGGCGAAAGAGGCGAGTAATGCGGCCAGAACTAACTTTTTCATGATGTCACTCCCGTAATCTTATGATTATGCGCCGTGTCTGCGGCATAGATTTACAATGCCATTGATTGAATTAATATGCAATAAAAATGATTAAATATTTTGAAATGGATAAAAAAAGACGGACAAGTTAACCACTTGTCCGTCGGATTTATTCAATATTATGCATCGTAGGCTTGATAAGCGCAGCGCCATCAGACCATTGTCGAACGGCGGCGAGAATGCCTTATCCTGCCTGGTTAATTGCGCCGCTCAAACGCCAGGGCTTTACGCTCAATCAAACGCATCATCAGCGTCAATAGACCGTTGACGACCAGGTAAATTACCCCTGCCGCGCCAAATACCACCACATCGTAGGTACGACCATAGAGCAACTGACTGTACCCCATGACTTCCATCAAGGTGATGGTATAAGCCAGTGAGGTACTTTTGAAGACCAGTACCACCTCATTAGAATAGGAGGAGAGGGCGCGTTTAAACGCATAGGGCAACAAAATCGCCAGCGTATCTTTCTTACTCATCCCCAGCGCGCCGCAGGACTGCCACTGACCTTCCGGAATCGCGCGAATCGCGCCATAAAATAGCTGCGTCGTGTAAGCGGCGCTGTTTAGCGACAACGCGATCAGTGCGCACAGCCACGGTTCAGACAGTAGGTGCCAGAGTAGTGGATACTCTTGTAGGGTCGGGAATTGACCGGGTCCGTAGTAGATCAGGAAAATTTGCACCAACAACGGCGTACCGGTAAACAACGTGATATAGCCGCGCACCAGCCACACCACGAACGGCGTTTTTAGTGTCAGGATAATGGTAAAAACTAACGCCAGCACCAAAGCGACGGCAATAGAAGCCACGGTCAGCGTCAGGCTGGTGTGTAGCCCTTTTAGCAGTTCAGGTAAGTACTCAAGCATTAGTCCGGCCTCCGCTCAAAACGTGTCGCGCGCAGGTCTATGCGTTTGAGAATGTACTGACTGATCAACGTAATGACCAGGTAAATAGCCGCCGCAATAATGTACCAGTTAAACGGTTCCTGGGTGCGTGTGGCAATGCTTTTGGTCTGCAACATCAGATCGTTAACGCTGATAAGGCTGACCAGAGCCGTATCTTTTAGCAACACCAGCCACTGATTACCCAGCCCTGGCAGGGCGTGACGCCACATCTGCGGCATCACCAGACGGAAAAAAATCGCCGTCTTTGATAATCCCAGTGCCTGACCCGACTCCCACTGACCAGACGGAACGGCTTTCAGCGCGCCGCGTAGCGTCTGCGACGCATAGGCCGCATACAGCAGGGACAACGCAATCACGCCGCACAGGAACGGGCTGACGTCAAAGTTCTCAATCTCCATTTGCACCGGGATCTGCGCAAAGCCGAGATGGAGGGTAAACCCGTCAGACAGCGTAAGCAGGAGTTGCGAGGAGCCGAAATAGATAAACAGCACCACCAGAATTTCCGGCAGGCCGCGCAAAATAGTGACCAGCGCGGAGCCTATCCAGGCAATCGGGCGCCATTTTACGGACTCCCAGACGGCAAAGAACATGGCTAACGCGAGGCCAATGATCAGCGCGCAGACGGCAAGGCCGACGGTCATCCCGGCGGCGCTTGCTAAAGGAAAAAATTCGTTCATCAAAGATTACTTCTGGAACCATTTGTTATAGATGGTCTCGTAAGTCCCATCTTTCTTCACTTTTTCCAGCGCAGTATTGAATTTCTGCTGCAGCTCGGTGTTGCCCTGACGTACCGCGATACCCAGGCCGGTGCCGAAATAATCTTTATCGGTGACTTTATCGCCGACCGGCGTCAGCTTAGGATTGGCTTTCAGCCATTCGGTCACGACCGCCGTGTCGCCGAAAACAGCGTCGATACGGCCATTTTGTAGATCCAGCTTCGCGTTCTGATAGCTGTCATACGGTACGGTGGTGATTTCCGGATGCTTATCCATGATGAATTTCTGGTGCGTCGTACCGTTCTGTACGCCGACTTTCTTGCCTTTCAGTTGATCGACGCTGGTGTATTTGCCCTGCTGACCCACGAACAGCGCAGAGTTGTCGTAATATGGCGTGGTAAACAGCACCTGCTTTTCACGTTCCGGCGTGATATCCATTCCTGCCATTACAGCGTCGAAGCGGCGGAATTTCAGGCTGGGGATCAGGCTGTCGAACGCCTGATTGGTAAAGGTACAGGAGGCGTCGATCTCTTTACATAGCGCGTTGGCCAGGTCGACGTCAAAGCCGACAATCTTGTTATTAGCATCCATCGATTCGAACGGCGGATAGGACGCTTCGGTCGCAAAACGAATGGTCTGGGCTGCTGTAGCGGAAAGGCTAAAGCCTGCAATTAGCGCGGCAATCAGAACTTTTTTCATTGTCATTGTCCCGAATCTTAGTGAGAGAGATAGTTTTTGAACGCTTCGGTCTGAGGGTGGGCAAAGCAACCCGCATCACCGTGCTCGACGATGTGACCATTTTCCATATAAATCACACGACTGGCGGTCTTACGCGCCACTTCGACTTCATGCGTAACGATCACCTGAGTAATGTTCGTTTCCGCCAGCTCATGAATAATGCTGACGATTTGAGCGGTAATTTCCGGGTCCAGCGCGGCGGTCGGTTCATCAAACAGCAGTACCTGCGGCTCCATCATCAGCGCGCGGGCAATCGCGACGCGCTGCTGCTGACCGCCGGAAAGGTGCAACGGATAACGATCGCTATATGGCTTCAGACGTAAACGCTCCAGCAGCTTTTCTGCGCGCGCCAGCGCCTGATCTTTTGTCAGACCCAGTACGCGGCAGGGCGCTTCAATCAGATTCTGCACAACGGTGAGATGCGGCCAAAGATTATATTGCTGAAAGACCATTCCGACATTTTGACGTAGCTCACGAATCGCCTTATCGGACGGCGTTTTCGTAAAGTCAAAATGGTTCCCGGCGATAGTCAAAGTGCCGGAGCGCGGCATCTCAAGCAGATTGAGTACACGCAGCAGCGAACTTTTACCCGCCCCGCTTGGGCCAAGCAACACCAGCGTTTCGCCTTCGGGGCAATCCAGCGTGATATCGAACAGCGCCTGATGCGCGCCGTAAAAGCAATTAATGCCGTTTAATTGAATACTCATTGACACTCGTATACTGGCAGTCTGATAGCTATTGAAGCCGCAGATAGTACCTTTCGCAGAATAGTTATGCAATATTTATGCGTTAAAAGTTAAATATATCCCACATTCTTCCCTAAACATAGCACAAAATAGCAGGAGGAATAGTAGGTAAGAAGAATTGTCGGCATCCCGTGCAGAATGCCAGACAATTTACGGGGTTATGAGTGCAAAAGCGGGGAATACTGTCTGTTAACGGTTTTCTATCGACTGGCGCAGCGTACCGGCAGGGGCATGGACATCTCCGCCCAGATAGCGAACGTCGTCAATCACCCAGCATGAGCCTTCGTGAATCATAAGCACTTCATCCTGCCAGCTTTGATCGCCCTGTTTTAACGCCACCCGCAGAGGAATGTTGCGCGCATCTCGGTTCGGAATGGTTGATGCGCTGGCGACGTTGGCGCTATCCGGCAGCGTAGCGCGGCTGGAGAACAGATCGCCGCTCATCAACTGGCGGTGTTCCGTATCGCGGCTGGCGTCGGTCAACAATTTCGCCAGGTTATCACTCAAGTAGGGGCGAAGCGCGGCGATATCATTGCTGTGGTGTTGAATACGGTAGTCGTAAAATTGTTGAGCCACGCTGTCCGGGCCGCCTTCCACACACGCGCCGATACGCGGGCCATTATCTTTGTAGGCGGGAGTGACGGTCGTACAGGCGCTAAGCAGAAGCGCGCACGGGATGAGCAAAGAGAGTTTAGAATAGCGCATGATGATTTCCTTATAGGCGATCGAGCAAAAACCGATCTACGATAATCAATTATATCCTTTCAATGATAGCGTATCAGCTTGATAATGCGTTTGAGATCGTGTGCTTAGCTAACCCGGGAGATTCACTATGCAGTTTTCAACAACCCCAACGCTGGAAGGACAAAGCATCGTGGAGTATTGCGGTGTGGTGACGGGCGAAGCCATTTTAGGCGCTAATATCTTCCGCGATTTTTTCGCCGGCATTCGGGATATCGTCGGCGGACGTTCCGGCGCATATGAGAAAGAGCTGCGTAAAGCGCGTGAAATTGCTTTTCAGGAACTTGGCGAGCAGGCTAAAGCGTTGGGCGCCGATGCGGTGGTAGGCATCGATATTGATTACGAAACTGTCGGCAAGGATGGCAGTATGCTGATGGTCAGCGTCAGCGGAACGGCGGTGAAAACGCGCCGATGAGAGCGCTACTGTGGCTGGTTGGTCTCGCGTTGCTGTTAACTGGCTGCGCGAGCGAAAAAGGCATTATCGACAAAGAGGGATATCAGCTTGATACCCGACATCGGGCGCAGGCGGCCTATCCGCGCATTAAAGTCCTGGTGATTCACTATACGGCGGAAAACTTTGACGTTTCGCTGGTGACGTTAACGGGCCGCAACGTCAGTTCGCATTACCTGATTCCCGCAACCCCGCCATTATATGGCGGTAAACCGCGCATCTGGCAACTGGTGCCGGAACAGGATCAGGCCTGGCATGCGGGCGTCAGTTTCTGGCGAGGTGCCACGCGTCTCAATGATACGTCTATTGGCATTGAGCTGGAAAATCGCGGCTGGCGAATGTCCGGCGGGGTGAAATCTTTCGCGCCGTTTGAATCCGCGCAAATTCAGGCATTGATTCCGTTAGCGAAGGACATTATCGCGCGCTATGACATCAAACCGCAGAATGTGGTGGCCCATGCGGATATCGCGCCGCAGCGTAAAGACGATCCCGGTCCGCGCTTCCCGTGGCGCGAGCTGGCGGCGCAGGGGATTGGCGCCTGGCCTGACGTCCAGCGTGTGGCGTTTTATCTGGCTGGACGCGCGCCGTATACGCCAGTCGATACCGCAACGGTGCTTGCGTTACTCTCGCGCTATGGCTATGAAGTCAAAGCCGATATGACGGCGCGCGAGCAGCAGCGGGTGATTATGGCGTTCCAGATGCACTTCCGTCCGGCGCAATGGAGCGGCATCGCAGATGCCGAAACGCAGGCGATCGCCGAAGCATTACTGGAGAAGTACGGCCAGGATTAACGCGGTAAATTTCCGTGATCGCGCAGCCAGGCGGCGGTGCGCTCAATGCCTTCGTCCAGCGTGACGATGGGCTGGTAGCCCAGCTCGTCCTGCGCGCGAGTCGTATCGAGCGTAAAATCAAAATTCAGTTTTGACACGCCGTAATGCGTTAGCGGGGGCTCTTTGGCGGATTTTTTGCCGAAGCGCTCCATACTGCGGGCGATCATATCCAGCATCGGGTAAGGCACAGAGCGAATGCGGCAGTCGATAGTCAGTTCATCAATTAACTTTTGTACGATGCTGCGTAAGGTGCGGTTTTCGCCGTTAGTGATGTTATAAGCGCGGCCAGAAGGCAGATGATCGCAGCCCGGCTGGCTGGCCAGCCACATGGCGTGGATCGCATTTTCATAGTAGGTCATATCGACCAGCGCGCTGCCCCCGTGCGGTAATAAGACGCTACCGTAATGGTGCATCATATGCGCCAGACGTGGGATAAATACTTTATCGTGCGGGCCAAACAGGCTTTGCGGACGCAACACCGTAAAACGTGTTTGCGGATTAGCCTGCGCCAGCAGATTAATCACCTCTTCACCGGCGGCTTTACTGCGGGCGAACTCATTGGCAAACCGATGCGGACGGAAATCCTCTTTGATATCACGGTGATGGTGGTAATCAAAATAGAGCGAGGGAGAGGAGATATGAATAAAATTGCGCACGCCCCAAGCGACCGCCCATTCTCCCAGACGGCGGGTGGCGCGAACATTCGCCAGATCGAAAGCTTGTTGGGTTCCCCAGGGCGAGGTAAAGCTGGAGCAGTGCCACAACGTGTCGATCCCGGCGAGCATCACTTTAGCCTGCGAGGAGACCAGTTCGGTTAAATCCGCATGGACGAATTCCGCGCCCATTTTTTCAAGCAGCTTGCCCATCGCTTCATTGCGACCCGTCGCTCTGACGCTGATGCCTTTATTGCGCAAAAATTCAACCGCGTTTCGACCTAAGCCGCTGGTGGCGCCGGTAACCAGTACCTTCATATCAATCCACTGTGTTTAATAAACCGTCGTGCGCATTCTTCCGTGAATTACGTCGGTATGCAATGGGAAACACGAAAGAATACAGCAACTTTTTCTCATTTTTCTGTGATTTGTTCTGCAAGTCGGGCAATACGCCTTGCCATTCCCCGGAAAATAAACAGGTGCGCCGGGATCATCAGTAGCCAGTAAATCAGGCCCGGCATTCCGTGTGGATGCCACCAGGCGCGCACGTCAATTTCGCGGTAGCGGCCTTTATCATGCAGCGTGAAACTAAGCCGCCCCAGACCCGGCGCTTTCATGCCAAACAAGAGCGTGAGCTGTTTTTCTGGCTCGACAATGATCACTTTCCAGCTATCTACCGTATCGCCAGGCTTAAGCAAAGTATGCGACGGGCGGCCTTTCGCCAGTTTATGCCCCACCAGACGGTCCATCGCGGCGCGCGTCTGCCACAAAATATTGCCGAAAAAATAGCCCTCTTTGCCACCCAGCCGATTTACGACCTGCCAGAGCGCCGATAGGCTGGCCGGGGTCTGCGCGGTAAAGCCCGCCTGCTTTGGAAAATAGCCGTATTCGGGACGCCAGCGGGCGAAGGCCAGCGCGTCGTAGCCCCAGTCGCTGGAGTTCACCAGTTTTTCTTCTTCTTTCAGCGTGCGGCGAACGGCGTCGTCAAAGGTGATAAGCGTTTGGGGGATCAACTTTTTTAACGCGGCGTCATCGGCCAGCAAATCGTGCCTTAACCCCTGGATTAAGGCTTTTGCGGTAGTCGGCGGCACGGAGGTAATGACGTTTAAAAACCAGACCGAAATCCAGCGGGTCGGAAAAGGCACCGGGATCAGCGGACGCCGTTTACCGCTGACGGCCATAAAACGTTCAAACTGCTGCTGATAGCTTAATACCTGCGGCCCGGCGGCTTCCAGAATACGATGCTCGTGCGCAGGGTGGTCCAGCAAGCCGACCAGGTAGTAGAGTAAATTTTCCAGAGCGATGGGCGTGGTGCGCGAACGCACCCAGCGCGGCGGCGTGAGTATTGGCAGGTTGTAAACCATGTCACGCATGACTTCGAAGGCGGCGGAGCCTGCGCCGACGATGATCCCGGCGCGTAATTCCGTCACCGGTACGCCTGCGTCGCGCAGCGTGTCAGCCGTAAGCTGGCGGGCGCGCAGGTGATCGGATTGCTCATGCGTCGGCGCCTGCAATGAACTGAGGAAAATAAGTTGCTTAACCGGCGTCTGGCGCAGCGCGTCGCGCACGTTGAGCGCCGCCTGACGCTCATGGGCGATAAAATCGCCGCCTTCGCCCATACCGTGTACCAGATAGTAAACGGTATCAATGTCGCGAAGCAGCGCGGGTAAATTTTCCGGCCAGTGCAGATCGACCTTATGACAACTGACGTTGGCGAGGCGCTGTTTTTCCAGACGTTCCACGCGCCGCGCCGCCGCCCGCACCTGATGCCCTTGCTGACTTAGCGCACAGACCAGGTGCTGGCCGATATAGCCGCTGGCGCCGAGAACCAGAATGCGTTGCGCCACGTTGCTCTCCTTAGCGGGCTAAAAAGGCGCGCCAGTGGGCGACGACGTCGGCAAGCTGTTCGCGAGAAACATCCAGATGCGTCACCAGACGCACAATCGGCGCGGCGTTAATCAGGATATTCCGTTCCCGCAAATAGTCGCCAAGCGCGGCGGCCTGTGCTTCGCCAACGCGAACAAACAGCATATTCGTTTCGTGGCGCATGACCTCCGCGCCCGCTTCCCGAAGCTGCTGCGCCAGCCAGGCGGCGTTATCATGGTCCTCTTGCAGACGCGCCACGTTATGCTTCAGCGCATACAGTCCGGCCGCTGCCAGAATCCCGGCCTGACGCATTCCGCCGCCGACCATTTTACGCCAGCGCGTCGCGCGTTTAATGTAATCGCGGTTGCCGACCAGCAGCGAACCGACCGGCGTTCCGAGACCTTTTGACAGGCAGATGGTAAAAGAGTCGCAATACTGCGTAATCTCTTTTAACTCACAGCCGTAGGCAACCACCGCGTTAAAAATTCGGGCGCCGTCAACGTGCAGCGCCAGTCCACGTTCGCGGGTAAATGTCCAGGCGTCTTTCAGATACGCGCGCGGCAGCACTTTCCCGTTATGCGTATTTTCCAGACTGAGCAAGCGCGTGCGCGCGAAGTGGATGTCATCCGCTTTAATCTTCGCCGCCACGTTCTCCAGCGGCAGCGTACCGTCCGCGGCGGCGTCGATGGGCTGCGGCTGAATGCTGCCGAGCACCGCAGCGCCGCCAGCTTCATAGAGATAATTATGCGCGCCCTGACCAACGATATACTCTTCGCCGCGTTCACAATGGCTAAGCAGCGCGACCAGATTGGCCTGGGTGCCGGTGGGTAAAAAAAGCGCCGCTTCTTTATCGGAAAGGTCGGCGGCGTAGCGCTGAAGGGCATTAACGGTAGGGTCATCGCCGTATACGTCGTCCCCGACCGGGGCGGTCATCATCGCCTCGAGCATGGCGCGGCCCGGTCGGGTAACGGTATCACTGCGTAAATCAATCATGGCACATCCCTGGATTTTAAAAGGTGATGTGCATTGTTTTACCTTAGCCAGTTCGTTTTCGCCAGTTCGATCACTTCATCGCCGCGGCCGCTAATAATGGCGCGCAGCATGTACAGGCTAAATCCTTTCGCTTGTTCCAGTTTGATCTGCGGCGGGATCGCCAGCTCTTCTTTTGCCACGACCACGTCAACCAGTACCGGGCCGTCAATGGAAAACGCGCGCTGTAGCGCTCCGTCCACGTCTGCGGCTTTTTCCACGCGAATACCGGTAATGCCGCAGGCTTCGGCGATACGCGCGAAATTGGTGTCGTGCAGTTCGGTACCGTCGGTAAGGTAGCCGCCGGCTTTCATTTCCATCGCCACAAAGCCCAGCACGCTGTTATTAAAGACGACGATTTTTACCGGCAGATTCATCTGTACCACCGAGAGAAAATCGCCCATCAGCATACTGAAGCCGCCATCACCGCACATCGCGATAACCTGACGACCCGGCGCGGTGGCCTGAGCGCCGAGCGCCTGCGGCATGGCGTTGGCCATTGACCCGTGGTTAAACGAGCCCAGCAGGCGGCGCTTGCCGTTCATTTTTAGATAGCGGGCCGCCCAGACGGTCGGCGTGCCGACATCGCAGGTAAAAATAGCGTCGTCAGCGGCGAAATGACTAATTTGTTGCGCCAGATATTGCGGATGGATGGCTTTGTCGCTGAGTTTGGCTAAGTCATCAAGTCCCTTACGGGCGTCCCGATAGTGCTCCAGAGCTTTATCGAGGAATTTACGATTGCTTTTTTCTTCCACCAGCGGCAGCAGGGCGCGAAGCGTGGCTTTAATATCGCCCACCAGCGCCATGTCGACTTTGCTGTGCGCACCAATACTGCCCGGGTTGATGTCAATCTGAATGATTTTGGCATCGCTCGGATAAAAGGCGCGGTAGGGGAACTGGGTGCCGAGCAGGATCAGCGTATCGGCGTTCATCATGGTGTGGAAGCCAGAAGAGAAGCCAATCAGGCCGGTCATTCCCACATCATAAGGGTTATCGTACTCAACGTGCTCTTTGCCGCGCAGGGCATGAACGATTGGCGCTTTTAGTTTTGCCGCCAACGCGACCAACTCCTCATGCGCGCCCGCGCAGCCGCTACCGCACATCAATGCGATATTGCTGGAGTAGCGCAGCAGTTGCGCCAGTTTTTTCAGCTCTTCCTCCGCCGGCGTGACGACGGGGAGCGGGGCATGGTACCAATGGGTGACGGCGTTTTCAGGCGCGGGTTTCAGTGCCACGTCACCCGGAAGTACGACCACGGAGACGCCGCGGTTTAGCACCGCTTTGCGCATGGCGATGGCGAGTACCTGCGGGATCTGCTCCGGGCTGGAAACCAACTCGCAATAGTGGCTGCATTCACGGAACAACTCCTGCGGGTGGGTCTCCTGGAAATAACCGCTGCCGATTTCACTGGATGGAATATGGGCGGCGATCGCCAGAACAGGGACGTGGTTACGGTGGCAATCAAACAGGCCATTGATCAGGTGCAGGTTGCCCGGTCCGCATGAACCGGCGCACACTGCCAGCTCGCCGGTAAGCTGCGCTTGTGCGCCGGCAGCGAAAGCAGCGACCTCTTCGTGGCGGGTTGGCATCCATTCAATGGTTCCCATACGATTAAGACTATCGCTCAGGCCGTTCAGGGAGTCGCCAGTGACGCCCCAGATTCGTTTTACGCCAGCCTGTTCCAGCGTTTTGGCGATAAAAGCGGCAACGGTTTGTTTCATGGTTCTCCATCTCCTTCAATGTGATAACGGTTACAAGTTTAGTTGAAGATGACGATGACGTTTTTCTTTGGCGGAGAGAGGGGCGAAAGGATGAAGCGAGTGGTAAATCGCCCGGTGGCGCTAACGCTTACCGGGCCTACGATGGAACGTTTACCGATTATGCGAGAACAAGATCGCCCTGTGGATGGCAGGAGCAGGCCAGTACGTAACCTTCGGCAATCTCCGCCTCGCTCAGCGTCATGGTGCTGCTCACCGTATAGTCGCCGGAAACGACTTTGGTTTTACAGCAGCCGCAAACACCTGCCCGACAGGCAGCGGCAACCGGTACTTTATTACTCTCCAGCGCCTCCAGCAGCGTCGTACCGATCGGGGCATAAAATTCCTGCGCTGGCTGTAGCTTGGTGAATTTCAGGCCGCTGGTTGCCGTTTCCGCCACCGGCGTGAAGAACTTCTCTTTAAAGAAGCGCGTTACGCCAAGCGCTTTCACTCCCTGTTCGACGAAATCCATATAGGGCGCCGGGCCGCAGGTCATGATGGTGCGCGATGCCAAATCCGGTACGCGCTGTAATAATTCCGTGGTCAGACGGCCCGCGACAAAACCTTCCGTGGCATGATTTTCCGCCACTAGCGTGACCGGATACTGTCGCCACTCGTCGGCAAAAATCACATCATCCGGCGAACGGACGTTAAAGATGACCTGCACATCGGCCTGCGGGCGGTATTTTGCCAGCCAGCGACGCATCGACATGATTGGCGTTACGCCACAACCGGCGGCGAGCAGCAGAAACTTATCTTCTGTTTTATCGTCACAGGTAAAATCGCCCATTGCATCAGACAGCCAGATGTAATCGCCGCGCTTGATGTCATGGGTCAACCACTGTGAACCCGTACCATCTTCAATCCGACGAACGGTCAGCGTGATATATTCA
This sequence comes from Salmonella sp. 741265055_HSA, assembly GCF_046569525.1. NCBI lineage: Bacteria > Pseudomonadati > Pseudomonadota > Gammaproteobacteria > Enterobacterales > Enterobacteriaceae > Salmonella > Salmonella sp. 741265055_HSA. The sequence continues at coordinate 56,686 of NZ_JBKFSQ010000021.1, forward strand.
CTGACGCCCGGCGTAGACGAAAGGGTGTAGGCGCGCAGCGTTTCCGCTGAGTTACGCACGCTCACCAGCGCATACTGCCCGGCGCGGTAAGGGTAGTAGTCATGGCATAATAGCGCAATTGTCCATACATCCGGCGTCTCCTGACGGATGTGATGCACCTGCATTCGCCAGGGACATTGTGAGGTTGGCATCGTCATTATTGACCTCCTTACGCGCTCAGCAATTGCTTCATGTCTTCTTCAACGGTGGTCACGGAACGCAGACCGAACTTCTCGTTGAGGATAGCCAGCAGATCCGGCGTGAAGAAGCCCGGCGCGGTCGGCCCGGTGACAATATTTTTCACGCCTAATGACAGCAGCGTCAGCAGAATCACGATCGCTTTCTGCTCAAACCAGGAGAGCACCAGCGATAGCGGCAGATCGTTGACGCCGCAGCCCAGTTTTTCCGCCAGCGTCACCGCCAGGATAATCGCGGAGTAAGCATCGTTACACTGACCGGCATCGACCAGACGCGGCAGCCCTTCGATGTCGCCGAACTCCAGTTTGTTGAAACGGTATTTACCGCACGCCAGGGTCAGGATCAGGCAGTCATCCGGTACGCTGGTGGCGAAATCGGTAAAGTAGTTACGCTCGCCGCGCGCGCCGTCACAGCCACCGACCAGGAAGATGTGGCGCAGTTTTTCACGACTGACCAGATCGATGAGCGTATCGGCAGCGCCGAGCAGGGTCTGACGGCCAAAACCGACGGTGATGAGATGCGGAATTTCGCTGTACGGGAAGCCCGCCATCTGCTGCGCCTGGGCAATGACCGGCCCGAAGTCATCGCCTTCAAGATGGCTAACGCCCGGCCAGCCGACGATGCTACGGGTCCAGATACGGTCATCATAGCTGCCCACGGTTGGGTCGATAATGCAGTTAGAAGTCATCACGATTGGGCCAGGGAAGCGGGCGAACTCGACCTGCTGATTCTGCCAGCCGCTGCCGTAGTTACCGACCAGATGCTTGAATTTACGCAGTTCCGGATAGCCGTGTGCGGGCAGCATTTCACCGTGAGTGTAGACGTTAACGCCGGTGCCTTCGGTCTGCTCCAGCAGGTTGTAGAGATCTTTCAGATCGTGACCGGAGATCAGAATGCACTTGCCTTCAGTCGCTTTGACGTTGACCTGAGTCGGCGTTGGGTGACCGTATTTGGTGGTTTCACCGGCATCCAGAATGCTCATCACTTTGAAGTTCATCTGGCCGATTTCCATTGCGCACTCCAGCAGCGCGTTCATGTCAGCAGGCCAGGTGCCCAGCCAGGCCATGATTTTGTGGTACTGCGCGTAAATGTCGTTGTCGTATTGACCGAGAACGTGCGCGTGCTCCATATACGCCGCCGCGCCTTTCAGACCGTACAGGCACAGCAGACGCAGGCCGAGGATGTTCTCGCCAATGGCGGCTTTGTCTTTATTCGGGGTAAATTCCGCCGCCTGACGTTGCAGTTCGCCCAGATCGTCGCTAACCAGTTGCAGATCGGCCATCGGATTGTCGCAATGCGCATTGGCATCCACGCTCAGGCACTGCGCTTTCAACGCTTCACGCAAGGCAATCGCTTCACGGGCGTAGCCGACGATACGCGGAGAGTCAAAGTTAACGTTGGTCAGCGTGGAGAAAAACGCGCGCGGCGCAAAGTTATCAACGTCGTGATTAATGATGCCATATTCACGGGCCTTCACCGCCCAGGCAGACAAACCTTGCAAAGCCGCAATCAGCAGATCCTGCAGATCGGACGTTTCAGCCGTTTTACCGCACATTCCCTGCGCGTAGGAGCAGCCGTTTCCGGCTGGTGTACGGATGGTTTGTTCACATTGCACACAAAACATGGTCACACCTTTTAAAGTTATATTTAATATACATGTTTAAGATTATGCCTGTGAACAAAGGGATAAAAGGGATTTCTGCCATAATGTGCAAGGAGATTGATTTAGCGCAATTTTGGCGGCAGATGCCTACCGCCAAAGAGGTATCAGGCCGAGAAGAACGCCATTAAGAGGGGGACCAGCAGGCTGAGGATAAAGCCATGTACGATAGCCGCCGGAACAATCTCCACGCCGCCGGAGCGCTGTAATACCGGCAACGTAAAGTCCATTGAGGTCGCTCCGCACAGGCCCAACGCCGTTGAACGGCTGCGGCGAATCAGACCGGGAATAAGCATAATGGCCAAAAGTTCGCGGGCCAGATCGTTAAAAAATGCCGCGCTGCCGATAACCGGTCCAAACGACTCCGTCAACAAAATACCGGAAAGAGAGTACCAGCCGAAACCTGACGCCATCGCCAGGGCGGTTTTTAGCGGTAAGTCCAGGATAAACGCATTAATCACGCCGCCCAGTAATGAGCTTGCCACGACAACGACCGCGACCATCATTCCCCGGCGGTTAAGCACAATTTGCTTTAAGGTCATGCCGCTATTTCGTAGCTGAATCCCCACCAGGAACAATAAAAAGATCAGCGTATATTCACTGGCTTCGGTGGCGTGCTGTAAAACAGAGAGTCCGCTCAGGCCGATAACAAACCCCAATACCACTACGCCGCACAGTTGCAGCGACTCCAGCGCCATGGCAATACGCGAAGGCAGTTTTTCCTGCTGATGATGGTGACGCCACGGGAGGATACGTTCCAGCCACAATAAGGCGGCGATATTACACAATAAAATAATCGTAATACTGACGGCGGAATAATGAAAAATCGCCACCAGATTACTGGCGAGGTTATCCAAAAACGCCAGGCTTATTCCCATAAAAAAGAGAATAAGATACACGATCCAGCTCAGTAGCCGGTTAATGAGTTGTAATGCGGCTTTATGTCGCAGTGGAATGAGATAGCCCACAATCAGTGGAACCAGAATGATTAAAAGTCCTGAAAACATGAACAGCCGGGCCCTTTTTTATTGTTTGAATAGTGTACATGACACTACCGAATTCCAGACTATCAGTAAAGCGACACCGTCAGCCGTACATTTATCAGACAGTTGCCTCAGGCAAAGGGGAGAATATCACGCCAGGTGGAAGCATTTGCCGTTATACTGCGGTGAGTTTAATGGAGTGGTGACGCTTTTCTGGAGGAAGCATGATTCTCGAACGCGTTGAAATAGTGGGATTTCGCGGTATCAACCGACTGTCGTTGATGCTGGAACAAAACAACGTGCTGATTGGGGAAAACGCCTGGGGCAAATCCAGCCTGCTGGATGCGCTGACTCTGTTATTGTCGCCGGAACTCGATCTCTACCATTTTGTCCGTGAGGATTTCTGGTTTCCGCCTGGCGACATAAAAGGACGCGAGCATCACCTGCATATTATTCTGACTTTTCGCGAAACGCAGCCAGGGCGGCATCGGGTACGTCGTTATCGAGCGCTGGAAGCATGCTGGTCGCCTTGCGAGGATGATTTTCACCGTATTTTTTATCGGCTAGAGGGCGAATGCGGCGCCGATGGCAGCGTGATGACGCTGCGCAGTTTTCTCAATAGCGATGGGCAGCCATTGCCGGTGGAAAATATTAACGATCAGGTGCGCCACCTGGTTCGTCTGATGCCAGTGCTACGTTTGCGCGATGCGCGCTTTATGCGACGTATTCGCAACGGTACGGTGCCCAATGTGCCGGATGTTGAAGTCACGGCCCGACAGCTGGATTTTCTGGCGCGTGAGCTGGCGACCCGGCCGCAAAATTTAACCGACGGGCAGATTCGGCAGGGACTGTCCGCGATGGTGCAACTGCTTGAGCACTATTTTTCGGAGCAGGGCGCAGGGCTGGCGCGTCACCGACTCATGCGCCGACGTTCGCAAAATGAGCAACGTAGCTGGCGCTATCTGGATATTATTAATCGGATGATCGACAAACCGGGCAGCCGGTCGCATCGGGTGATCCTGCTGGGGCTTTTCTCCACGCTGTTACAGGCGAAAGGGACGCTGCGGTTACATAAAGACGCGCGACCATTACTGCTGGTGGAAGATCCGGAAACCCGTTTACATCCCATTATGCTTTCAGTCGCCTGGCAATTGCTCAATCTGTTACCGCTACAGCGGATAGCGACAACCAACTCAGGCGAATTGCTCTCGCTAACGCCGGTGGAGCATGTCGTACGGCTGGTGCGCGAATCTTCCCGCGTCGCCGCCTGGCGTCTGGGTCCGGGCGGGTTAAGCGCGGAAGATGGACGGCGCATCGCCTTTCATATCCGCTTTAATCGCGCATCGTCGCTGTTTGCGCGTTGCTGGCTACTGGTGGAAGGCGAGACGGAAACCTGGGTTATTAATGAGCTGGCGCGTCAGTGTGGACATCATTTTGATGCGGAGGGCATTAAAGTCATTGAGTTTGCTCAGTCCGGCCTGAAACCGCTGGTGAAGTTCGCCCGCCGTATGGGAATCGAGTGGCATGTCCTGGTGGATGGCGACGAAGCGGGGAAAAAATATGCCGCGACGGTCCGCAGCCTGCTTAATAACGATCGCGAGGAAGAACGCGAACATCTCACGGCGCTGCCTGCGCTGGATATGGAACATTTTATGTATCGTCAGGGCTTTGCCGATGTTTTTCATCGGGTTGCGCAGCTTCCGCCTAATGTGCCGATGAATACCCGGAAAATTATCACTAAAGCTATCCACCGCTCGTCAAAGCCGGATTTGGCGATTGAAGTCGCGATGGAAGCCGGGCGGCGGGGAATTGACGCCGTGCCGCCGCTGTTCAGGAAGATGTTCTCGCGCGTGGTTTGGCTGGCGCGGGGCCGGGCGGATTAGCGTTTGAATGTGCCCGGAACCTGTTCGACGACGCTATCGAGTAAAGCATAGCGGCGGCGATACTCGGCCCGTTTTTTACTGGCGATCTCCGCTTCGCTTTTTCGGGCGATCGCCAGCGGTAGCGCATAGTAATTCCCTTTAATTCTTTCACCGCCTAACGATTCCCAAAACGCGTCATAGTCGGCATGCATTTGCGTCTTTTTATCCATGTATCGCCAGCTACGGTAAACGTGCGCATCGTTACTCACGGCTATAATCTGCTCTGCCTGAAAGACTTGCGCAAACTGACAGAGAGCCTCCATCACGATGCGTTTGGGAAAAAGACCATGGCAGGCTTTGGTCGCCTGCTGGATAATTTCGTGAGGGACGTCGTTTGCCGCGCCCTGTAATCCGCCGATAAATAGTGTGCATTGTTGGTTAAAGCGACACAGGGTAAATGTGATCTCTGCCAGAATACGTAACTGTGCGTCGCGAACAACAATAGTGCTTTCACCTTCTTTATCCAGTGAGACCAGACTGACTAAATCAAGTTGAAACAACTCGCCGATTTTAGTTTCAAATTTAGCAAGATTCAGGCCATACTGACTTAAATAGCTAACTTGTTGTTCCCGCGATAAAAGTTGGCGCATCTGTTGATAATGAAAACACAGAGCGTCTAAGGCGAAATCGCGTTTAATATTTACAGCCATATAAGGACGATGTAGTCGAATAGGCAAACGCGGCTGACGAGCAAGTAACGTATTTAACTCCGGCCATTGGGTGAGATTGGTCAGTAATTGGCTGGTCGCACGCGGCATGACTAATGAGCGGATTAAAAACTTGCGACGAAAGCTGGCTTTACGCCAGAATTTTCCTGGCTGTAATTGCCCGCGCGTCAGACGAATAAATAATTGTAAAGGAGAGATGTAATCTGAAGTGTACCAGGTATTATCTGTAAGCTGTGTCATGATCGTAATCCGCGACATAAGATTATCGAGATTGAACCACAGGAAACATTAACCAATCGTCAATACAGCCGACGCTATCTTTATGGCGTCAGGTTTGTTTAGATACGGTTTACTTTCTGGTTGAAATTTTGCCGTCAGGGTTTCTATGCGTGCTAAAGGAAAGAAATTTAAAAAGCGTTATCTGGTCATTATTTTAATTCTTTTAGTGGGGGGGATGGCTGGCTGGCGAATGTTAAATGCGCCGCTGCCAACTTATCAAACGTTAATCGTGCGGCCAGGCGATCTTGAACAGAGTGTACTGGCGACGGGAAAACTGGACGCGTTGCGTAAAGTTGATGTCGGCGCGCAGGTGAGCGGCCAGTTGAAAACGCTGCTGGTCTCCATTGGCGATAACGTTAAAAAAGATCAGCTACTCGGCGTGATTGATCCAGATCAGGCGGAGAACCAGATAAAAGAGGTCGAGGCCACCCTGATGGAGCTGAACGCGGAGCGTCAGCAGGCAGCCGCTGAGTTAAAGCTGGCGCGGGTTACGCTGGCGCGCCAGCAGCAGTTAGCTAAGACTCAGGCGGTATCGCAACAAGATCTGGATACCGCGGCGACGGAGATGGCGGTTAAACAGGCGCGTATTGGCACCATAGATGCCCAGATCAAACGTAATCGGGCCTCGTTGGACACCGCGAAAACCAACCTGGAATATACCCGTATTGTTGCCCCCATGGCGGGGGAAGTGACGCAAATCACTACCCTGCAAGGACAAACGGTGATTGCAGCTCAGCAGGCGCCCAATATTCTGACGCTGGCGGATATGAGCACCATGCTGGTAAAAGCGCAGGTCTCGGAAGCGGACGTGATCCATCTTCGGGCGGGGCAGAAAGCATGGTTCACCATTGCAGGCGATCCGCAAACGCGCTATGAAGGCGTTTTAAAAGATATTCTGCCGACGCCGGAAAAGAGCAACGACGCTATTTTTTATTACGCCCGGTTTGAAGTGCCGAACCCCAAAAGAATCTTGCGTCTTGATATGACCGCGCAGGTTTATATTCAACTCATGGATGTCAAAAATGTGCTGATTATTCCTCTCGCCGCGCTTGGCGAACCGGTGGGCGGCAATCGTTATAAAGTGGCGCTGTTGCGTAACGGCGAAAAACGTGAGCGCGAAGTGGTCATTGGCGAGCGTAACGATACAGACGTGGAAGTGGTTAAAGGTCTGGAAGCGGGCGATGAGGTGATCATCGGCGAGAGCAGGCCAGGAGCGACGCCATGACGGCATTGCTTGAACTGCGCAATGTGAGCCGCAGTTACCCCTCCGGAGAAGAGCAGGTGGCGGTGTTGAAAGATATCTCCCTGCAAATCCACGCCGGGGAGATGGTGGCGATTGTCGGCGTTTCCGGTTCTGGAAAATCAACGCTGATGAATATCCTCGGGTGCCTGGATAAACCGACCAGCGGCACTTATCGGGTGGCGGGGCGGGACGTCTCGACGCTGGACCCGGACGCGCTGGCGCAACTGCGGCGTGAGCATTTTGGCTTTATCTTTCAGCGCTACCATCTGTTGTCGCATTTAACGGCAGCGCAAAATGTTGAAGTCCCCGCCGTCTACGCCGGTATTGAACGCAAAAAACGCCAGGCGCGCGCCAGAGAGTTGCTTCTGCGGCTGGGATTAAGCGATCGCGTCGATTACCCACCTTCACAGCTCTCTGGCGGACAGCAGCAGCGTGTCAGTATTGCCCGCGCGCTGATGAACGGCGGACAAGTGATTCTGGCGGATGAGCCGACCGGCGCGCTGGATAGCCATTCCGGCGAAGAGGTGATGGCGATTTTGCGCCAACTGCGCGATCGCGGACATACGGTGATCATTGTGACGCACGATCCGCTGATTGCCGACCAGGCGGAGCGGATTATTGAAATTCACGATGGCAAGATTGTCCATAATCCGCCCGCACAGGAAAAGAAACGCGAACAGGGCGTTGACGCTGCCGCGGTTAATACGGCTTCCGGCTGGCGTCAATTTGCCAGCAGCTTTCGCGAAGCGCTGTCGATGGCGTGGTTAGCGATGGCCGCTAACAAAATGCGTACTTTACTGACCATGCTGGGAATTATTATCGGTATTGCGTCGGTAGTGTCGATTGTGGTGGTCGGCGACGCCGCAAAACAGATGGTACTGGCGGATATCCGCGCTATGGGCACTAACACGATTGATATTCATCCAGGCAAAGATTTTGGCGACGACAACCCGCAGTATCGACAGGTGCTGAAATATGACGATCTGGTCGCTATTCAGAAACAGCCGTGGGTTAACTCTGCGACGCCCAGCGTTTCAAAGAGCTTACGTCTTCGCTATGGCAATATTGATATTGCCGTAAATGCTAATGGCGTTAGTGGCGATTATTTTAACGTTTACGGCATGTCCTTTAGGGAGGGAAACACCTTCAATGCTGTACAGCAACAGGATCGCGCGCAGGTGGTGGTGCTGGATGCCAACACGCGACGCCAGCTATTTCCAAATAAAGCGAATGTCGTAGGGGAAGTGGTGCTGGTGGGTAATATGCCGGTTATTGTTATTGGCGTGGCGGAAGAGAAACCGTCCATGTACGGCAATAGCAATCTGTTGCAAGTTTGGTTGCCCTATAGCACGATGTCAGATCGCATAATGGGTCAGTCATGGCTTAACTCGATCACCGTTCGTGTGAAAGATGGTGTTGATAGCGATCAGGCTGATCAGCAGCTTACCCGCCTGCTCACCTTACGCCACGGTAAAAAAGACTTCTTCACCTGGAATATGGACAGCGTCCTGAAAACGGCTGAAAAAACTACCTATACTCTTCAGTTATTTCTGACGCTGGTGGCCGTCATTTCGCTGGTTGTCGGCGGCATCGGCGTTATGAATATTATGCTGGTTTCCGTCACCGAGCGAACGCGTGAAATCGGCATCCGTATGGCGGTGGGCGCGCGCGCCAGCGATGTGCTACAGCAGTTTCTTATTGAAGCGGTGCTGGTTTGTCTGGTTGGGGGCGCGCTGGGGATTAGCTTGTCGATGTTCATCGCATTTATGCTACAGCTTTTCCTGCCCGGCTGGGAGATCGGTTTTTCACTGACTGCGCTGGCGAGCGCGTTTTTATGTTCGACGTTTACTGGGATACTGTTTGGCTGGCTACCGGCGAGAAACGCGGCGCGACTGGACCCGGTGGATGCGCTGGCAAGGGAGTAATCTTGCTGACGTCATTTGTCGGCCTGATAAGATGCAACAGTGTCGCCATCAGGCACTGGCGTTAAATAAAAATGCCAGCCGATCGGGCTGGCATTTTGCCTCCTGGATGTACACAATGAGACAGAGGAGCTATGCAACGGCCTCTGCTTCGATGGGCACGATGACGCTGGCGTGATTGCCTTTTGGCCCCTGGTGTACATCAAACCGGACAGACTGTCCGGCTTTAAGCGTTCTGTAACCATCCATTTGAATGGTGGAATAATGGGCGAAAATATCCTCGCCGCCGCCTTCAGGGCAGATGAAACCAAACCCTTTGGCATTGTTGAACCACTTTACAGTACCCGTTTCCATGCTTCGACATCCTTCGTAAATCTTATATAAGTAAGATGGAATGAACCGGTGACGGAGTGGGGGCTGTTCAAAACCTCACCAACTCTCGACATTACAATTTAGAGAAATCAGGCGAGGCGTCAAGCATCAGGCAGGGGGGATCGGGTAAAAATGAATCAAAAATTTGAAGCAGTTAACGCTATTGCCGGGAATGTGACAGATGTCGCGGATGGTACTGATAGATGTTAGTTATCTATCAATTGAGGTAGATTGATTGTGTGCATAGACTCTGGTCAGCGGCAGATTTTCCTGCCGACAACCGTAACCGATAATGACGACTGACAATGGGTAAGACGAACGATTGGCTGGATTTTGACCAGTTGGTGGAAGATAGCGTGCGCGACGCGCTAAAACCGCCATCTATGTATAAAGTGATATTAGTCAATGATGACTACACTCCGATGGAGTTTGTTATTGACGTGTTACAAAAATTCTTTTCTTATGATGTAGAACGTGCAACGCAATTGATGCTTGCAGTTCACTATCAAGGCAAAGCCATCTGCGGCGTGTTCACCGCCGAGGTGGCGGAAACCAAAGTGGCGATGGTGAACAAGTATGCAAGGGAGAACGAGCATCCGTTGCTGTGTACGCTGGAAAAAGCCTGAATGCAGGTATAAAAATTGGGGGAGGTGCCTATGCTCAATCAAGAACTGGAACTCAGTTTAAACATGGCTTTCGCCAGAGCGCGCGAGCACCGTCATGAGTTTATGACCGTCGAGCATCTGTTGCTGGCGCTGCTCAGCAACCCATCGGCTCGCGAAGCGCTGGAAGCATGCTCCGTGGATCTGGTGGCGCTCCGTCAGGAACTCGAAGCCTTCATTGAACAAACCACACCCGTACTGCCTGCCAGTGAAGAAGAGCGTGATACGCAGCCGACGTTAAGTTTCCAGCGTGTCCTGCAACGTGCCGTCTTCCATGTTCAGTCCTCCGGGCGTAGTGAAGTGACTGGCGCGAATGTGCTGGTGGCTATCTTTAGCGAACAGGAATCACAGGCGGCTTATCTGCTGCGTAAGCATGAAGTGAGCCGTCTGGATATCGTGAACTTTATTTCTCACGGGACGCGAAAAGACGAACCGAGCCAATCTTCCGATCTCGGCAATCAGCCAACTGGCGACGAACAAGCTGGCGGGGAGGAACGTATGGAAAACTTTACGACGAATCTTAACCAACTTGCTCGCGTGGGCGGCATCGATCCGCTGATTGGTCGTGAAAAAGAACTGGAACGCGCGATCCAGGTCTTGTGTCGTCGCCGTAAAAATAACCCGCTGCTGGTGGGGGAATCCGGCGTCGGCAAAACGGCGATTGCCGAAGGGCTGGCCTGGCGTATCGTGCAGGGCGATGTGCCGGAAGTGATGGCCGATTGCACCCTCTACTCGCTGGATATCGGTTCGCTGCTGGCGGGCACCAAATACCGCGGCGATTTTGAAAAACGGTTTAAGGCGTTGCTGAAACAGCTTGAGCAGGATACCAACAGCATCCTGTTTATCGATGAAATCCATACCATTATCGGCGCTGGCGCGGCGTCGGGCGGACAGGTGGATGCGGCAAATCTGATTAAACCGCTGCTTTCCAGCGGCAAGATCCGGGTGATCGGCTCAACGACCTATCAGGAATTCAGCAATATTTTTGAGAAAGACCGCGCATTAGCGCGTCGTTTCCAGAAAATTGATATTACCGAGCCTTCGGTGGAAGAGACGGTGCAAATTATCAACGGCTTGAAACCTAAGTACGAAGCGCACCACGACGTGCGTTATACCGCGAAAGCGGTGCGTGCGGCGGTCGAGCTGGCGGTAAAATATATCAATGACCGCCATCTGCCGGATAAAGCCATTGACGTGATTGACGAAGCGGGCGCGCGGGCGCGTCTGATGCCGGTGAGCAAACGTAAGAAAACGGTCAACGTGGCGGATATTGAGTCCGTAGTGGCGCGAATTGCGCGAATTCCTGAAAAGAGCGTCTCGCAGAGCGATCGCGATACGCTGAAGAACCTGGGCGATCGTCTGAAAATGCTGGTCTTCGGCCAGGATAACGCGATTGAGGCGCTGACCGAAGCTATTAAGATGAGTCGTGCGGGTCTGGGCCATGAGCATAAACCTGTCGGTTCATTCTTGTTCGCCGGGCCAACTGGCGTAGGGAAAACTGAAGTTACGGTACAGCTTTCAAAAGCGCTGGGTATTGAGCTGTTGCGCTTCGATATGTCCGAATATATGGAGCGTCATACGGTGAGCCGTTTGATCGGCGCGCCTCCGGGATACGTCGGTTTTGACCAGGGCGGGCTGCTGACGGATGCGGTGATTAAGCATCCTCATGCGGTGCTGTTGCTGGATGAGATCGAAAAAGCGCACCCGGATGTCTTTAACCTGCTGCTGCAGGTGATGGATAACGGTACGCTGACCGATAACAACGGTCGTAAGGCGGATTTCCGCAACGTGGTGCTGGTGATGACCACCAACGCCGGCGTGCGAGAAACCGAACGTAAATCTATTGGTCTTATTCATCAGGACAACAGTACCGATGCGATGGGCGAGATCAAGAAAGTGTTTACGCCGGAGTTCCGTAACCGTCTCGACAATATTATTTGGTTCGATCATCTGTCTGGCGAGGTGATTCATCAGGTTGTCGATAAGTTTATCGTCGAGTTGCAGGTTCAGTTGGATCAGAAAGGCGTCTCCCTGGAAGTCAGTCAGGAAGCGCGCGACTGGCTGGCGGAAAAGGGCTATGACCGGGCGATGGGGGCACGACCGATGGCGCGTGTGATTCAGGATAACCTGAAAAAACCGCTGGCCAATGAGTTGCTGTTTGGATCGCTGGTTGACGGCGGACAGGTCACCGTCGCGCTGGATAAAGAGAAAAATGCGTTGACGTATGGCTTCCAGAGTGCGCAAAAGCACAAGCCGGAAGCCGCGCATTAATCTTCGTTTCACTGCCGTACAAACCGGGCCTTAGCGCCCGGTTTTTTTATGCCGGCTAATAGTTAGCCTGATGGCGTTGTGCTCGCGGTAGGCGGATAAGGCGCTTGTAAATTGCGTCATCATCCGGTAATCGACGGGGGGGTAATGCGAAAAAAAAGCCCGCCGACAGAAGACGTTCCACGAATGTGCGGAAGCCGTGCTGGAAATTTTAGGCCCATTGAGTATGCCGCTTGTCTCATGGATGCTCTTGTTCTGCCGGGTAAGCGGTCTGCTACAGCTATACCTTCCACAGAATAATACTGTACCAGAACCTGACGTTCCCGCTCATGCTGTAAGTATCCCGCATAATCGTGCCATTCACATTTAGAGATCCTCCGGCATAATCAATCTGCCAACAAAGGAGATCGCTGTGCGTAAAGCCCGTTTTACTGAGCATCAGATCATTGCCGTAATTAAATCGGTTGAAGCCGGACGAACCGTTAAAGATGTCTGCCGGGAGGCCGGTATCTGAAGCCACCTGGTACAACTGAAAGTCCAGATACGGCGGCATGGAGGCTTCTGATATTAAAAAGATCAAGGATCTTGAGGACGAGAATCGGCGTCTCAAACAGATGTTTGCCGACCTGAGCCTTGAGAACCGGGCGCTGAAAGACGTTATCGAAAAAAGCTTTAAAACCAGCCTTTAAGCGTGAGCTGGTCACTCATCTGATAACGACATTTGGACTCAGTATCCGTCAGGCCTGCCGGAGTCTGAACCTGAGCAGAACGGTTTACCATTACCGTCCGGATACCACGTGTGACGAACCCGTTATTGTCGCGTTGCAGGCAGTGGCAGAGCGATACCCACGGTACGGTTTTCCAAAACTTTTCCAGGTTCTGCGGCGGCAGGGATACCCGTGGAATCACAAAAGGATCCATCGTATTTATTGTCTGCTGAAGCTGAATTTTCGCCGTAAAGGCAAACAACGGTTGCCGGTGCGTAATCCCTCGCCACTGGCCACACCGGAAGCGCTGAACCAGAGCTGGTCTGTCGATTTTATGCATGATGCTCTGGTCTATGGCCGTCGTTTTTGCACGTTCAATATCGTTGATGACTTTAACCGTGAGGCATTGTCGATTGAAATCGATCTGAATCTGCCAGCTTTGCGCGTGGTCCGTGTACTCGACAGGATCGCGGCAAATCGCGGCTATCCGGTCATGCTACGCATGGATAATGGTCCGGAATTTATCTCACTTGCACTGGCTGAATGGGCAGAGCAACATGCAGTAAAACTGGAATTTATTCAGCCGGGTAAGCCGACGCAGAACGCTTTTATTGAGCGCTTTAACCGAACATACCGTACAGAAATACTCGATTTTTATCTGTTCAGAACGCTGAATGAAGTGCGGGAAATCACGGAAAGATGGGTGTCAGAATATAACTGTGAACGCCCTCATGAATCACTGAACAATATGACGCCGGAGGAATATCGGCAACACAATCATTTGGTCGGGATCTCAAAAAATGCCTGGAACTAAAACGGGTCTATTTACACTATTGTTGGCGGCATGCTTTTAACTGCTAATGTAACTATTACTATTTGGTTCCTGGTATTTGCTGTTCCAGGGGTTATTGCTGCATTATCGATGGTGCTGACAAATTTTCATAAAAGTCTTGTTGATAAAAGATCTAGTAGTGTTAGCGAAAATTGTTTTTAATTGTAATCATTAGCTTTCAACTTAGGCATATAAATAAAAAAGACTGCGGAAAGGCAGTCTTTTTTATTTATATCGTGGGGGGATAAGGTTTTACTGATTGGCTCAACTAAGTGGTTCGAGATTCAATACTGATTTATGTAGAATCTGACGTAGCCATTGAATACCAAGATCACCGTCATGATGCCGATGCCACTGCAACTTCATATCGAAAGGCTCTGAAATAATAGGACATGGGAAGATCTCTACCGGAAGGTATTTAGAGTAATAGCGAGCAAAACGTTCATGAACAGTGGCAATTAAATTTGTACCGATCAGTTGCGTCATCAGCATACTGAAAGAGGGAACAATAATATCTATTCTACGTTGATATCCTGACTGGCTGATAAAAACCTCATCAAGAGCCCACCCGATCATTTTACTAAATCTTGCAACAATATGACCACTGGACAGATAATTATCCAAATTTATGCCTGATTGGCATAGCGGATTACCAGACCAGACTACGCAAACATATTGGTCGTCAAAAAGGTATTCGGCAGGATGTTGAGACGATACTAAGTTAGTTGGAGTTACAATTAGGTCAATAACGCCTATATTTAAATATTCACTGATCGGTCCATCAATAATAGAAGATATATCCAACCGAACATGCGGAGCTTGCTTTTGAATAAGAGTTATTGCATTATTCATAACTACAGTGGCGGATGCATCTGAAATATTAAGCCGAAAAGTTCTCGTTGATGTTTCAGGATCAAATTTTTGATTTTTATCGACAATTGCTTCACATTTACTGATAATATCATGGACCTCCTCTGCAAGCATTTCAGCAAAAGGAGTTAGCTCCATACGCTGTCCAACCTGGACAAGTAGTTGATCATCAAAGAATTCTCTTAGCCTTGATAAGGCACCTGATGTTGCTGACTGGCTCAAATGAACACGTTCACCAGTACGTGTGACATTACGTTCAGCTAAAAGCACATCAAGGATAATCAAAAGATTGAGATCTAAACCGCGAAGATGCATAACTTCAGGCCACATAGTAATTTTTAGTTAAAAATAGCATTTTGTAGTCGTCTAGTCGAGGTTCTTTGTGTTTTTCTACTTCAAAATGTGAGGTTACCATCTATTGTAGTTAGAACCTTCAGCGAATAAGATTTCTTATGGTTGTTGCGTAAGTGACTTTATAGCCATAAAATCCAGACCATGTGGTATTAGATTTATAGGTATGAGGGCGTTATAGTGGAAAATAATTCTATCAAAAAACGAAAAAGTGTTTCCTTAGTTCGAGAGTTATTACTCAATGAAGGCCCACACTCTCAGGCTTCTATATCGCGTAAAACTGGTTTGTCGCCAGCTATGGTTAACTATGTTGTAAAAAAACTTCGCGAACTCGGCAATGTCGATATTCATTGGGTTAATGGTCGTGAAGGTATTGTTTCACTAATATCTAAGACAGGACGGTATATTTCTATATTAGTAGCGGTTGATAAAATTAGCTGCTCATTGTTTTCATTCGAATCAGAACAGCGATTTGATTATGAGTGCTTTGTGGACCAAAATTCACCTGAAGAAAATAATCCTCATGCTGTAGTTCAAATCATAAATGATCTTTTAAAAAATCATGAGCTAAGTATTGGTGATATTTCCGGGGTCGCGATTAGTATCGTTGCACCATTGGATATCAACGATGAAACTATTATTTCATGGTCTGCAGGCCGGTTACCTGGATGGTGCGATATTAAGATAAAATCTTTTTTTGAGCGTGAATTGCAATTACCCATTATCATTGGCAATGATGCTAATCATTCAGCATTAGCAGAATGGTCATGGGGGAGTGGAAAGGGCGTTGAAAACTTTATCTATATATCCTGCTCCCGCCAGATAGGTGGAGGTATCATTATAAATAATCATATTTACAAAGGGGGGAATGGAATGGCCGCTGAGTTCGGTCATCTGATTATCGATAATTCTGGAGCGGTTTGTTTTTGCGGATGTCGAGGATGCCTCACTACTTTCATTTCAGAACGCGCTATTATAATGACTCTCTCAAAATCAGAGATCTATAAGAACTCTCTGACCGAAATAATTCTTGCTGCTGCGGAAGGTGATGTAGCATGTCAACGAGTGTTATTTGATGCTGGCAGGCATCTCGGCAAGGCTTTGGCAAATATTGTTAAAATATTGGCACCAGATGTGATTTCCATTGGTGGTGATTTATCCAAGGCGGGAGCTATTTTCTTTGACAGTGTTATCTCGACGATAGAAGAGCAGAACCTCGGAACAACTTCACCCACAGTGGACTTAAAATCAGCTCACTTTGCTGATTTGCCAGAAATTCTAGGTGGGATTGCTGCTCTACTGGCCCAAAAAAATCAGGGGATAAATAAACTTCCTGATTGGATGAAATCGTAAGATGCATTACCAACTCTATTTAGTTCGAAATATAGTTCCAAATCCAGGAGAGAGGCATTGCCCATAGCAGTGCTGGAAGCATGTTTGCTACAGGGAACATTTTAATACCACATATCCTTAGACCAGTGGCCATCATCACCATTCCGCCAACGGCATAAAAATCAGCTCGCATGGACGTTGTCGTTAACGGAAGAAGTAATACGGCACTATAGGCAAGAATTAGTTGAATAACTAACTGAGGTATAAAAAGGATTATAATAGAAAAGCCAAGCCGTGTAGCAAAAAGAATGGCGCAAAAAAATCCATGAACGCTTTGGTAATAAGCACGGAACTATTTCCATTCATTCCTTCGTTCATTGCGCCAACAATACCAGTACCACTGGCTCCGAATAATATAATTAAGGCTACAAAGATGTTTAAAAATTCCTCATTAGTAATGTCGCCACGTGGTTTTGGTAAGATGGACTCTATACAGTTTTTTGCCTTTGTTGCAATGTTATTTATCTTTTTTTCAAGTGATACTAATTCACCAGTAAGGGCTCCAAGGATACCGGCTAGAACAATTACAGGCATATTAATAGTATCCATTATTAATATTACTGACATTGCCATTGAGCAAATGCCAAACATTAGTGGCATACCTTCGTGAAGGCGTCGGGGGATCCAGGGCGATAATAGGCTTCCGCCTATTGCGCCAACGATAATTGCTATGCTATTTATATATGGGCCTATAATCATAATCTTTATCTCCGGCCCCCCAGTATTTACAGGGTTAGTTAAGTGAATATCCTAGCAATTGTCGCATGTGAGCTCCTGCACCTAATAATCCAGGTTGAGGATGTGTTATTAAAAAAACAGGAATGTCTTTAAGATAATTATTGAATCGTCCTTTATCTTCGAAGGCACTTCTGAATCCGGATGAACGGAAAAAATCAAGGAAACGCGGGACGATTCCCCCAGCAATATAAACTCCACCAAATGTTCCCATTGTCAGTGCAAGGTTCCCGCCAAAGCGACCTAATAATATACAGAATAGCGATAGTGCACGACGACAGTCGGTACATTCATTGTTTAATGCTCGATCCGTTATATCTTTTGGCTTTAGTTTTTCCGGAATTCTTCCATCTACTTTGACAATGCCTCTATACAGATTAACAAGGCCAGGTCCGGATAGAACTCTCTCATAAGAAATACGACCATGTTCTGATCTTAGGGCTGAAAGGATAAGGTCTTCTTCTGCGCTGTTGGGTGCAAAATCTACATGACCACCTTCGCCGGGCAGACTGATAACCTGCTGTGTAGTTTGTATTAGATGGCAAACTCCTAACCCTGTGCCAGCCCCATATACAACAATAGGCTTATCTTTTTCAACGTGTCCCCCACCGAATTTCAATAGGTCTGTGTCGTGCAACATAGGAATCGACATCGAAACGGCTTTGAAATCATTTATGACTTCAAGATTATTCAAACCAAGATTAAGTTTCATTGAATTGATTGAAAATGCCCAGCTATGATTGGTCATATCGACCCAGTCATTGGTTATAGGACATGCGATAGCAATACAAGCTTCATGTACTGTAACCCGCTGACCTTCTAGGTAATGTGTTATGACATCTTCAAGAGTGGCGTAATCATTTGCGGAATAGGTATGGATATGTGAGATAGCTCCATCAGCCATATCACACAGGGCAAGTCTAGCGTTTGTACCGCCGACGTCACCAACAAGGATAAATTTCGACATCAGATACACCTTTATAAAAGAAAATAGAACTGATTTTGCTAGTTTAATGCTGATTCATTGCAATCAATAACATGCAGCACTTGAACTTGTACGTTTAGAGTTGCCCTTGCATATATTGGTTTGCAGCGTAATGGCAGGCGCGAGCGGTAATCGCCATCATGGTTAATGTTGGACCAACAGTGCCGCTAGTAACAAAGCATGCTCCGTCAGTTACGAAGACATTACTTGCATCCCAACACTGATTGTAATTATTCAGAACTGAGTTATTCGGGGTTTCTCCCATTCTTGCTCCACCACTTTCATGGATTGCAGCTCCAAGGCCAACACTTTTCTTAAAAGAAAGTCGGAAGATCATTTTCATTAAAAATGATTCATCAGGCATTACGTTGCGGGCATCTTCAAGTCCAAGAGCAGTACCTGCGAAATCAATTTTGTAATTACATGCTGAGACCATTTCTTTAATTGTATTGAGTTGTTCTTTCATTACAATAAGATCATTATTTCCGAATGAACAATCAATTCGTGGAGCAGGGATACCCCATGCATCTTTTTTACGAGCATCCAAGGTTATCCGATTTTCAGCTCGAGGTAGCATTTCGCCAAAGCCCATAAGCCCAAATTGTGCGGGACTATCAGGTGGCACATAACCACGGCCGATAACACCTTGGTACGCAAAACCCCGAAGATAGTTCTTACCTGTTTGGACACCAACGTTCTGAAAGCGCGGAATAACAATGCCGCCTGCGGGTCTACAGAATGGGTCTTGTGGAAGTGATGAGTCATATTCCCAACCCATACTGTCAGGTACTGAACCAGCTATAAGACTCGGTGCTTGTTCTAAAAAATAACGACCTAATAATCCCGTTGAATTACCAATACCTTCAGGGTGACGTGTAGAACGTGAATTGAGTAATAAGCGAACAGATTCAATTGCAGAAGCACATAGCATAACCATGCCGCCACGGACGCTATGCTCCTGCTTTGTCAATCTGTCAATAAAAGTTACACCAACTGCTTTACCGCTGACAG
Organism: Salmonella sp. 741265055_HSA; assembly: GCF_046569525.1. Lineage (NCBI taxonomy): Bacteria > Pseudomonadati > Pseudomonadota > Gammaproteobacteria > Enterobacterales > Enterobacteriaceae > Salmonella > Salmonella sp. 741265055_HSA. The sequence continues at coordinate 75,785 of NZ_JBKFSQ010000021.1, forward strand.
GGTCTACATCAATTTGTTTTGCTACAGCATCAGTTCGCAACTCAAGACGACCCGTATCTATCGCAGCCTGTACACCGACAGGAATTCGCTTAAGATTTGGGGCAGAGAAGCGCCAACTGATGACTTTGCGCTCAGGCCATAGAGATTCAATCTTATTTTTAAAGGTCTTTTCTGGTTTTGTCAAAATTGGAGCTTGAATGAACTTACCATCAGGAAGATTCGGTATATTTTCTCTTGTGCCATATACACCAAGGAATTCTTCTATGTGATCGTACCATGGTGCCAGTTCCTCATAACTAATCGGCCAATCTTGCCCATAGCCGTCATAACTGGCTGCTTTGAAGTCATAATTAGACATCCGTTGCAATACACGGCCATACGTATGGAGTCTTCCACCGAGTTGGCGCCCGCGTATCCATAAGAAGTATTGGCCCTTTGGTGTTGTATACGGATTTTTCCAATCGTTTACAAACAGGTGGCGGTACTCATTGCTCATGTAGGTTGCTCGAGCCTGTAGTGGTTGACCGGTCAATGCAATTTTAAAGCGGGCAAGTGCATCTATTTTTTTTATCTTCTCGTTATTGCCCGGGGTGATGGGAAAATCTTTTTCACCCAAAAATGGTCCTGCTTCAAGCAAAACTACATTCATTCCCTTTTCTGTTAATTCTTTTGCCGCGATACTGCCCGCTACTCCTGAGCCGATAACAATCGCATCATAAAAATTTTTTTTCATCTTTGCCTCAGCCTAAAATTACCGGGTAACGTTTATTTCTTCTATCAAATAGGGAAGGGAGGTAGAGAGCCTACCTCCGATTCTGGTGTCAGAACATTCCTAAGATTTTTCTTATTTCAGATATATTGCTTTCAGTTTCTGCAAAATCATCAAAGGATCGGTTAGATACACTGATAATATGATCTTCAATAAAACGGCTACCCTCACGAGCACCATCTTCACTATTTTTTAGACAACATTCCCATTCAAGTACAGCCCATCCACGGAAGTCATATTGGGTGAGTTTGCTAAAGATTGATTTGAAATCAATCTGACCATCACCAGGTGAACGGAAACGTCCGGCCCGCTGTATCCAAGGTTGATAACCGCCGTATACACCACTGCGACCATTTATATTAAATTCAGCATCCTTAACGTGAAATGCTTTGATCCGCTCGTGATAAATATCTATATAAGCAAGATAATCTATCTGTTGCAGATGCAGATGACTCGGGTCGAAAAGGATGCTGCAACGCGGATGGTAATTGACTTCATCAAGGAAACGTTCAAATGTTGCACCATCGTGTAGATCTTCACTTGGATGAATCTCATAGCAAACATCAACACCATATTCATCGAATGTATTTAGTATTGGTAGCCAACGTTTCGCCAGTTCTTTAAAGCTTTCATCAAAAAGCTCGGAATTATGAGGTGGCCAAGGATATAAGTATGGCCATGCTAGAGAGCCAGAAAAGGTAGCATGTGCATCAAGTCCAAGACGTGCTGATGCTTGTGCTGCTTTTTTCAAAATGCCAATAGCCCATTCCTTCCTGGCTATTGGATCGTTCGCAACACTTTGAGGCGCAAAACCACTAAAAGGATGATTGTAAGCTGGATGAACCGCCACCAACTGTCCTTCCAGATGCGTCGATAACTCACTGATCTGTAGATTGTGTTCAGCAAGCATGCCTTTGACATCATCGCAATATTGCTGGCTTCCAGCTGCCTGCTCAATATCGAAGATGTGCTTATGATTACAAGGTATTTGTAATGCTTTAAAACCCAGGCTGGATGCCCAAGTTGCCAGTCCTTCAAGAGTGTTGAATGGGGCTGTATTATCTATAAATTGCGAAAGAAAAATACCGGGACCTTTGAGAGTATTCATATGACCTCCTCATTAACCGGACGGCAATATTTTTATGGCTGATTGTGGAAACGAAGTGGCACCGAATTATAGGAGCCACTTATATAAAATGTCGCTATTACAGTTCTATTGTTTGTCCGGTTTCAGCCGATTTGTAGATGGCTTCAAGGACCTGAGTAACGATGAAGGCTTGCTGGGCAGTAACCACTGGTTCTTTATCATTTTCAATTGCATCGATCCAAGCTGCCAATTCAGCATCGGCCACGCGGAAAGGATCATGTCCGAGATCAGCAGGGCCAGGACCGCCAAGAACAAACGGCTCGATATCTACTAGCTCTCCGAAGCGGGCGGTGTTGAATGCGACACTACCGGTACCATTTACTGCAGATGTTGGCGCTGCTGCCCCATCACCAACCAGTTCAGCACCAGACTTAGTACCACATAATGTCACTTGACCTTCACGTGGTATCAAAATATTCAGTGCCCAAGATGCTTCAAGGAAAATCGTGGCTCCATTTTCCATCTTAATGAAACCGAATGCAGAGTCTTCTACATCAATTGTTTCAGTGTTCCATGGTCCAAATAGGTTGCCTTCATAGTTGTCTTTCATTTTATGAAAGACTGAACCAGATACCTGTTTTGGTTTGTAGTTATCCATTGTCCAAAGTGCGATATCCAGAGCATGTGTCCCAATATCGATCAGTGGGCCACCGCCTTGTTTTTCTTTATCCAAGAAAACACCCCAAGTAGGAACGCCTTTACGGCGCACCGCGTGTGCTTTGGCAAAATAAACTTCACCTAATTCACCTTCGTCACTAGCGTGTTTCAGGATTTGAACGTCTTTACGGAAACGGTTTTGGTATCCAATTGTGAGTTTTTTACCCGTGCGTTTTGCCGCATCCAGCATTTTCTGCGCATCTGCTGTAGTTGCCGCCATTGGTTTTTCGCAGAGGACATGCTTACCTGCCTCCAGAGCATCTACTGTCAGAGGGCTATGGGAATTGTTAGGAGTAAGAATGTAGACAACATCAATTGATTTGTCCTTCAACAGGTCACGGTAGTCTTTATATGTTTCAGCACCGGGAACGCCATACTTCTCAGCAGCTTCGATCGCCCGTTCAATCTCTATGTCGCAAAAAGCAACTAAGTCAACACGATCCTTTGTTTTGGCGAAGGCAGGAAAATGTTTAACAACAGCAATGCGTCCGCAACCAATAATCCCAATTCGTAGTTTTTTTACCATTTCATATGTCTCCGGATTGAATTCTAATAAATCTGATATTTACGTAAAAATGAAATTATTGATAATCATTTTAATAAAATACGTCCATACCAAAACTATTACTGTTATGCCGGAAAAAGAAAAAAATAGGAAATGGCTTTTGCGGATATAGGGTATCGGCGTGATGGATACCTAGGGGCGAGTTTAATCGTAGTTAATAATATAGAGATCTTGATCACGTTTTTCTAAGTGAATTTTATCGGGATGCATAATTTTTAAACTAACCACATGATTTACAATAATTAATTTCTAGACTGCGATTATGGGTCATCTTTTATACGTAAGTGTAAAAAATGAACAATGATTCAATTATTCACAATAAGGTGTTAATGAATGAATGGTAGTTTTCATGTAACCACATGATAAATATCGATAATATTTGTTTTAAGACTTTTGAGAGTAAAATGTGGGGAATTATTATTATTCAAAAAATGAAGCATAGATCACAAAAGGAAAAGTTCTTCATTGTGATATTTTGCTATTTAGAATTTATTAAGCACCAATAACCTCGTTCAGTACCAGCCCCTACGAAAGGCGGAGTTAAACATGCCCAGTTACTTAGGTGAAGATAATTTGAAGGTAGAGAGTGCATCGGATAACAATCAAATAATGTCTGATGGGAAATTTAGTTCAAGCTCTACCTTTATGTTTGCCAGACTTAGTGTTCTGATGTTGTTGCAATTTATTGTTTTTGGATCCTGGTTTGCAACATTAGGATTGGTTTTATTTACTTATAAACTAGGAAGCATAATTGGCCTTGCATACACTTTATGTGCAGTAGCCGCAATAATTTCACCTTTGGTCTTTGGCGCTGTAAGTGATCGTTTTATTTCATCTGAGAAAATTCTTGGATTCTTACATGTTATTGGTGGTGCAATACAATTTATGTTGCCGGGGCTAGTAGCTTCTGGAAATGGTAGTATAGCACTTATTGTTATTTTCCTTTACATGGTATTCTTTCAGCCAACTCAAGGTTTAGTTAATTCACTATCTTTTCAACATCTAGGAAATCGGGGTGACTTATATCCTTATCTACGCTTATTTGCAACTGGTGGTTGGGCAATCGGCGGTTTCATCGTAGGAATACTTGGGTATTCGTCTACAATTGGGATTTTCTATGTGGCAGGTATTTCTGGTATATTACTGGGAGGGTATTCATTCACTCTTCCCAAGACTAATCCAAAAGTAAAAAACATTAAATTTAACTTATTAGACGCTTTAGGATTTGGGTCATTAGTGTTGTTCAAGAATAAAAATTTTGCAATTCTGATGATTTGCGCTCTATTAACATCTATATCGTTAGGTGTTTACAATACTTATGCTTCTCCGTTTTTAGGCTCCCTTGGTATCAATGGTGTTGCATCAGTAATGGCCCTAGGACAATTGTCTGAAGTTGCATTCATTGTTTTTGTACCATTTGTCATCAAAAAAGTTGGAATGAAATGGGCGCTTCTAATTGGTATGGCAATGTGGGGTATTCGCTTTATTCTTTTTATTTTAGCCGCCAAAGGGCATCATTGGACGGCATTTGTTGGTATAGGTTTACATGGAATTTGTAATGATTTTTTCTTAATTGTGAGTGCAATGTATATAGACCGTTTAGCACCTCATGAAATGAAAGTACAGGCACAGAGTTGGTTAATAATTGCAATCTCAGGATTTGGCGCTGCATTTGGCTCTCTTATCTCAGGATATGTTTACTCTATTACTATAAATGCGGCCATTGTTCAGTCTTGGATTATATTATGGTCAATTCCAATATCTATTGCCGTTGTAACAAGTATTGTATGGTTTATTGGTTTTGAAGAAAATAAATAACGTGGAATTGTGATTTATTAGTTAATAAAGCTTATTAAATAGTTGGAGGTTTTATGTTTGATAATTATCTTATTCGTCCAGGTAGCCTGAGAAATGAAAAGGTGAATGGTGAGGTGGTAGGGTTTACTTTAGCGGTGAGACATGCCAATTACAGAGGGTGTTTTGTTTCTTTACATAATGGCTATTATCTCTCTATAGATGGGGTTGAATATCCTAATTCAGTGCAGTCATTCGAGATCAATGGAAAAGCACCTCGCAGCTATGAAGAATTATCACATGCTGTTTATGAACACTGGGATTATGGCGATGATGGTATTTTACATGTGTCACATCCCGGAGGGTTAAAACCAGGAAAACATACAATTTTATTCCAACAATCTGTCCTTGCTGCTTATGGATATTTGCCTACAGATGAAGAGTGGGTTAAGAATCCACCAGTTCCAGGCAATGGTGCAGGATCGGATAAAACACCGCACATTGTAAAATTTGAAATGATTGTTGAATAAGGTGAATAAAATGAAACGTGGTGTATCGCTCTATAGCTATCAGCAGTCTCAGTTCTTCAAAGAATCTACTCTGGAGTCGCAACTTAATGAAGTTGCCAATAATTTGTATGGCGCTGATGGTATTGAACTAATCGATGAGATGTCAATTAAGTATCCTGTTCCAGACAAAGCATTCATGCAGCGCTGGTATAGGCTTATTGATATTCATGGTCTTAATCCTGTTGCTATGGATGTTAGTATGGATGTACTACAGTTCCGATCTCATGTCATGAGCCATGAAGAATGTGCTGAGCGTTTGAGAAGTGATATCAAGCTGGCGAAAACATTGGGATTTAGCATAGTTCGAGTGCTATCTATTGTTCCTCTGGATGTTATGGTCAAAGCCCTGCCATTGGCTGAAGCTCTTGATATTCGCATCGGTAAAGAGATTCACCAGCCGATGTCTTTAGAAGGACAGCAGGTTAGTGAGATAATCGAGTTCAATGAGAAAAATAATACTCGGCATTTAGGTATTGTTCCTGACTTTGGCATTTTTGGTACGCGCCCCTCTGAAGCTCAGTTAGGATGGTTTGAAAGACGAGGTGCTAATCCCGAGGCTTCTAAAGCAGCGGTTAAACTAGCTGCAATGGTTAAAACAGATCCTAAAACATTCAATGTAGCGAACCAAACAGCAGGAAATGTTCGAGCAGCATTCGGACAGTTCATTACTACTGGTGAATGTAATGATGAATTAAAAATATGTTTCAATGCGGTGAAAGCATTGGCTGAGGGATTTATCAAACAACCAAAACCTCTAGACTATACGGTAGTTGCTGAAGGGCTGACATTGTCTAATACTTCAGCTGAGACACTCCGCGAAATCTGCCCTCATATCACTCATATTCATGCTAAGTTTAACAACATGTCAGAAATACCCGACAAACCAGGACAATATCAGGATATTGCGATTGACTATGTGTCTGCAATCGATGCACTACGCCGGGGGGGGTTCGAAGGATATCTCAATTCGGAATATGAAGGACAACGCTACTTCCAGGATCGTGGACGTGAGTACATGATGAATGAATTTGAGCAAGTTCGCCGTCATCAGGAAATGTTGCGTCGTTTGATTACAGCTTGATTTTACAATCCACCTTCATTCTGGGGCTGATCATAACTGGCCTCAAAAGGGTTTATTATGGGTTATGCGCAGAAGCCATTCATTGCAAATGTGATATTACTAATGTGCTGTATGGCCGGAGGGCAGTCTGCGCTAACCCTGGCTGCAGAATCTAGTACGTAACAGGTTGATATAAAGATGAATACTATGCCAGAGACAATTAATGCCAATATGATGCCACGTACTCTTTTTGTGGGAACGTATGGCGATGAACATCAACCCGGAGGGATCTATTCTCTACGTCTTAGCTCTGATGGAAAAAAAATTGAGCAGTTGAATCATTTGGCAAATCCAAAACTTGCTGGATACCTAATGTACGATCCTAAGACTACAATTTTATATTCGGTAGACGAGCGTAAAAATGATGGGCGTGGACCCGTGGAACCCGCTGCAAGTGTTATGGCGTTTTCTGTAAACTTAGAAAGTGGTCATTTAAGTCTTTTAAATGAGCAAATTGCTCCAGGCCCACGTCCAACTTTTTTGAGTCTTGATAGCCATAATGGTCTATTATTTAGTGCAAACCATGGTGATTTCGAGCATGTAGAAAAAGTAGTTTTTAAAGATGGAAAGTGGGGATCAGAGTATGTTTATGATGATTCCACTGTGATTATGTATGGGCTAAACAAAGATGGGTCTATATCTGGAATCAATGATTTAGTGATTCTTCAGGGGCATGGTAAAGACCCTAATCATTCGAAACAAGCTGGAGGTCATGCTCAGGCTAGCCCCCATGCTCATAGCGCAGTTATTTCACCTAACGGCAAATATCTCCTTGTTTGTGATAAAGGCACGGATACGGTCTTAGTTTATTCTGTTACCGAAAAACTTAATCTGGTTAATAGTTATAAATTTCCAGATGAATCGGCACCTCGACATTTGGTTTTTGCTGATAATAAGCATTTATATCTAAATCTTGAAATATCATCTGAATTAGCGTCAATGGAATTTGATACTAAAACTGGGGAGTTGACATTATTGGATAAAATTTCAACCTTAGACAATAGCTATCGTGGTCATAATGAGCCTGCTGAAATCAGGCTTCATCCAAATGGTCGTTTTATATATGTAAATAATCGTGGCGAAGATACTATTGCGTGGTATAGCATTGATGAAAAAGCAAAACTAACCCGTATTGGGGCAGTCAAATTGGCTAAGTCAATCCATCCAGGATTGGCATCCCGTAGTTTTGCTTTTGATTCTACAGGGCAGTATTTAGTTTCTGCAGATCGCCCAGATAATAAAGTTAAAGTTTATAATGTTAATGCTGACACTGGTGTTTTAGATTTTGTCTCTGATTTCACGTTGCCACAACCTGCATTCATAGTATTTGCCGAAAACTAATGCTAATTAAGCTAATGGGGAATAATTAACCATTAGCTTTTTATATAATAATATAGACATGTATTTGTATTTGTATTTGTATTTGTATTTGTATTTGTATTTTATTGGGTTTGTCTGGTTATTCACTTTATGGGCATGCTTATATTTAGGTGAATGTATTTCAGCTTTGTTGCTATTTTATTGAAATTCTTCTTAAATAATGAGAGTAATAAAAATGACTGTTACCTATAAACGGAAATATAGTTTGGCTATGTTATCGCCTTTACTTCTGGCCTTTGGATTTAATGCTGCAGCGGATAAAGCAGCATGGAGTCCGATTGTATTAGGATATGAACCTCCAAGTCCCGGATTATTTGGTGATTGGGGCGGTATGAGAACGACCCTGGCAAATAGCGGATTCAATTATGCACTTATTTATCAAACCGAAAGTGCCTATAATGTGAGCGGAGGTTATGATCAAAACGGACATTATGCCTTTGTTGATCAGACTGCTTTAATATTCAATCAAGATCTTGAGCAGTTTACAGGGATGAGCGATGCAAAAATTGAGGGACTAATTACTAACCGAAATCATGATGATAATCTCACTACAGAGAGACTTCAGGACCAAAGGGTCCATTTTAACGACTTAGCCCAAGAGGGATGGGGGACTGGATCCATAACTCGCCTTGGTTATTTGACATTTAGTCGAACTTTTATGGATAAGAAATTGACTTGGCGCGCAGGCTTAATGAATTATCAACAAACCTTCGACCAGATTACTCCTTGTGATTTCCAGTTATTGACACTGTGCGGAGGCAAGTCATCTAACTCCTTGACCTGGAATACATGGAATATTCATACTTGGGGAACGACCTTTGCATATGCAATAACACCAGAGCTTACGCTTAAAACTGGTGTTATTGAACAAAACCCTCGGGCAGCAGATACGTCCCGAGCATGGTCATTTACAACTCATGGCAGCAAAGGTGTTCTGTTACCTTTTGAAGCTGAATTGAAAACATATATCAATGATTTGCCAGGTGCTTATAACTTTGGAGTTCTCTTTACAAACGCAAAACAGTATTCTCTTTACACTCCAGTAGGTAAAGATACTGAATCATATAATCGTACATGGTTTGCTTGGGGGGGATTTAATCAGCAAATAACCAGCCATGATGAAGATAAGACCAGAGGAATGAGTGTTTTTGGAAATATGAGTATTGCTGATCAACGGTCAGATGTAAACCATATTGTCGCTTCACTTGGCATTCGCTATCGTGGAATATTTGATGCCCTGCCTAATGACTATATTGGATTTGGCGGGAGTTGGATTGATATGAGCAATCGCCTTGCCAAAACTGAACGCCAGATTAATCAGATTAATGGTATTCATGATTATGATAACCCACTATATCAGCCAGTTCAGGGACATTCTGTAAATTTTGACTTGTACTATAGATTTAGACCAGTTTCTTGGCTTGATATTCAACCAGACATTCAATACTGGATAAATCCAGGTGCGATAAATGAAACAAAAGATGCTGTTGTTATCGGTATTAAAACTGCAGTTAGATTTTAATTGACAATTTACTCTTCAATAAAATTTCATTGATTTAAACATGACTGGCACATCCCTTCTAAATGATTAACTTTAGGAGGGATGTGCGAGTATTAATTATTAACAAGTGGTTTATGTATTGATGTTAGAGGACTATATTACGATTTGTATATTTCATAAATATATGCGGAAATATAGTGATAAGTGATTTTTGTCGTGTTCTAGTTTGTTCCTCTTTCCATAAATTGCCATTCTAATATGACCGCCTGACTTGGTTTTTCTGGAAAGTTAATTTTATCATCTAAGATTTTTAAAGCGATCTCACCTATTTTTTCTGTAGGTTGATGTATGGTGCTAAGTTGGGGCGACAACATTTTTGCAATTGGTATATTATCAAATCCGATAATTGAAAGTTCCTCAGGTATATTAATGCCCATTTTTTTTGCCTGATGCATAGCGCCAACCGCTAAGATATCTGATGCTGCAATAATAGCGTCGGGCATACTGGGTTTCGAACAAATTTCAGCTAAAGCCTCTGCACCATCATGAAATGAATGTGCTTTAACGTATACAATATTATTGGGATTTATATTGCCTTCACTTAATGCGCGCTCGAATCCTAGTTGGCGTTTTTTTGCATAACTAAGTTTCGTGTCATGATTTATTAATGCTATTTTTTTCTTTCCCGTTTCGATTAGCTTTTTTACGATGAAATAAGTAGCTTCTTCATCATCAATGCATACACTTGAAAAGTGCTCGTGTTCACTTTTTTCACCACATAAAACCCAAGGAATACTATTGCTCAAGATGTCTAAATAGCTGCGCCTAATACCGCTACACTTTTGCCAGACCATGTTTCCCTCC
>NZ_JBKFSQ010000022.1:0-79543 GCF_046569525.1 Salmonella sp. 741265055_HSA
CTATCAGGCGACGCAAGGCGCGGATGGCTGGACCTTCGCGCCGCCAGCCGCCTGGAGTGACGGTACCTACACGCTGAGCGTGACGGTGGTGGATCGCGCGGGGAATTCACAGCAATCTGCCTTGCTGGAGGTGACGGTTGACTCAACGCTTACGGTGCCAGAGATTGCGCTGGCAGCAGGTGAAGACAATGGCGCTTCAGACAGCGATAACGTGACGAATCACCCCCAGCCTAAGTTCACGCTGCAGCATATTGATGCTGATGTGACCGGGGCGACCGTAAACGTGACGCATAACGGCGTGACAGACATCTATCAGGCGACGCAAGGCGCGGATGGCTGGACCTTCGCGCCGCCAGCCGCCTGGAGTGACGGTACCTACACGCTGAGCGTGACGGTGGTGGATCGCGCGGGGAATTCACAGCAATCTGCTTCGCTGGAGGTGACGGTTGATTCAACGGTGACAGTAACAGCGGATAACCTGCATGACGATGCGAGCGATGACGCCACGCCAACAGTGGTTACTCCACCGGAGTCTGAAACAGCGAATGCCGAAAGTGATACGCATCTTCGTACAGTGCCGTCTGCGGCGGAAGAAAGCGTGGTGAAGGAGACAGCCTATAGTATTACCTTGTTAAACGCTGACTCTGGGGATGAAATAGATCGTTCAATTAGTCAGACACCTTCTTTTGAAATATCAGTACCTGAGAATATTGTTAATGTCAGTGTTATGTTTGAAGGAGAAGAGTTTACTCTGCCGATAACTAACCAGAAAGCAATATTCGAAGTTCCGCTATCTTTGGACGATGGTGAATATACTATGGACGTGAAATTCATTGATAAGGACGCTGATTTCCTGATTAAGGAGAAAACATTCTCAGTCGATCACTCCTCGGCGGATATTGTGAACGCAATGAATGCAAGAGGAAAGACCGAGGATGATATTAATGATTCCCCTTCAACAAGTTCTGTAGGGCACAACAATAACGGCGCTATTGATGTTTTCGCCGTTAATGAAGTTACGCTACCTGTAGATAATCAAGAAGAACACGCATAATAACGGAGACCCCTCACCTTTGGGTGAGGGGGTTTACTTATGGATAAAAAACTAGAACCTTATTATTTAAGTGCGGAAACGGCATTATCTATAGTGTCTAAAAAATTCAACATAAAAATTGACATCAAAGAGGATGATATAAATTTAAGATTTAAAAAGTACGACAGAAATAACACTGATGACTCTATACAAATGAAGAATTTCTTTCTGTCGTTAGGGCTTTCTCTACAGGATGTATTATTTAGTAATGGTGAGGATTTACTAAATGAGCCTATGCCGATTTTACTATTAACACCAGAAATGAAGTGGATGGTGTGTGTGAGTGGCGGGCAAAAAATAAAGTTGGTAAACGCGCGCGGTGAACTCTGTTATGTTGAAGTTGAAGATGAATATTTAAAAGAGTTATCTGCATTTAGTATACTACCTTTAAATAAAGTTGTTGATAGTATAAGAGTAAAAAACATCATAAAAAACTCTTTATCGATGAACAAGATTTTTTATACTAAATACTTCTTTTCATCTCTTTTTATGGCAATTTTTGCGTTAACTATCCCAGTATTTAGTAATCTGTTCTATGATAAGCTTGTTCCAAGCGCTTCGGTTTCATCTTTATTTGGCGTGGCTATAATTGTTGCTGTATTTATTATTTTTGAGTTTATCCTTCGCACTTCGAAAGATATTTATCAGTCTATCACAGCAAGGCAGGATGACGTCGATATTGATATCGCATTTCTTGAGGCGGTCCTTTATAGTAAAAAGAAAAATGGCAGATCCATGTCATCAGCATTTGTGCTATGGAATGAGTTTCAGAAAATTAAACCCGTTTTATTAAACTCGATCTTTCAACGTATAGCCGATATTCCAATATTTATTATATTTCTTATTGTTATATATATAAATTTAGGTCTGGTCGTTATTGTACCTGTTACCATGTTTATCGTCTCTATTATTATTTCCATCGTTAACCACCATTATACTAATGAGTTAATGAACAAACAAAAAGAAGGACAGAAGAACAGGAATATTTTCATCTCAGAAGTTTTCTTATCTATTAAAATGATCCATACCTTAAATAATCAAGGTTTACTTTTTGATTGGGTTAATACATCAAATGAACAGTCGTATCTTAACCTGAAGATAAGGAAATTAAATCTTATCTATCAATCTATATTGGGTAGTATGTCATCTATTACCCAAATAACTATTATGGTAATAGCCTTTTTTATGGTAATTAAGGGTGATGTTACCACTGGCGCAATTGTTTCATCTGTCATTGTCTCTGGTCGTATCTCCGGAATCATTTCGAATTTTTCTTCTACATTAATCTCTATTTTATCAGCAGAAAAAACCGGTAAGGATCTGCTTTCTTTTTTTGATGAAGATCAGGCAGAAAAAACACCGGCATTACAGTCCATATCAAAGTGCAATGGCGATATCTCTATCCGGGGCGTGAGTTATCAGTATGATGCTCAATCTCCGATGATTATTAACCGACTGTCTATAGACATACCTGCGGGGCAACGTGTCGCGGTGGTAGGCGAATGTGGAGCAGGAAAAAGCTCATTACTGGGAATGCTATCTGGCTACCTTTCGCCAACAGACGGCGCCATCTTATATGATGGATATAACTTAGGACATTTATCGCAGAACTTTTTTTCTCAGCATTTAAGTGTGGTGACGACACATGATGTTTTATTCACCGGAACCATTGAAAGTAATTTCGCGTTAAAACCGCAAAACGACAGGGGACGAGTACTCAAGGCGCTTCATCTGGCGAACTGTGGTTTTATCTTGCAACATCCTATGGGGCTGAAGTTTCCGGTGAATTTTATGGCTAAAAACCTGTCATCCGGACAGCAGCAGCAGTTATTATTAGCACGTAGTCTGAGCAGTAACGCCAGCGTCTTTTTATGGGATGAACCAACATCCAATCTGGATGAGAATACCGAGAAGCAAATTTTTGATAACTTAGATGAGTTTATTCATGGGAAAACGTTAATCATGGTGACGCATCGTCGATACCTGATAAAGTATTTTGACCGGGTTCTGGTAATGAAAGGTGGAAAAATAATCCGTGATTGTTCTCCGGATAAATTATTAACGTAAAATAAGCAGCGCTTGTCGCTGTTATCAGGCGGTGCTACTTAGAGCCTATCCCATTAGGGCTATTTTACTTGCCATTTTGGACCTGGGCAGTGCTCAAAATCCTCACGTACTACGTGTACGCTCCGGTTTTTGCGCGCTGTCCGTGTCCAAACTGGCTGCGCCAATAACGCCTGGTGGGATAGGCTCTTAATAAAAAAGACCCGTTGCACAAACGGGTCTTTTTGTCATTTAACGAGTCGGCAATGTTTTCAATAAGTTTAGCTCGATTCTGTTAGGGCTATTCCACTTGCCATTTTTGGATAACCACACCTGGCGGCCCTCATCAACGGCTATGTGAAGGACGTGATGGTTCGCAAGGCTACCCCTGGCGCGCGATTCCGCGTTGAGATAACCGGTGGGCGGCTTCAGCGGCAGCGATAGCGTATCAGGTCAGCACCATCGGCCATTCTGGCGGGGTCTGGCTCATCGTTTCGACCATTACGGCTTCAATGTTATGCCAGATCGCAGCGAGATCCATCATGGTAATACCGAGTAAACCGGTGGCAAACCAGCAGGCGGATACCACGCCCAGACCGCTACTGATCACCGCCAGACCAATATAATCTGATTTACGGAAACGGATATTGAGCGTGCTGGCTAAAAACATGAGCACGGCGCTCAGCAGTTGCCAACGGAGAAGAACGACACCAGTGGTTATGGCAGCCATGAAACATTTCCTCTGAATAGACCTTTGTCCAGGACAGCACGGCGTTGTTCCCGGGAAATGTGGGACATTCTGGCTATCAACGGACATCACATCAACATCGAATGAAACATTGTTTCTGTTTCATTGTTTTTGTGAACTATATCACAAAAACAGGCTTATTCGCCAGATCGGCAATGTATTTTTTGTGCGTTTTATAACCTTATTTTTTGTGTGACTTCTGTGCGTCCGTAGAGAAACTGCCGGAAAGCAAAGATGTATTATTACTACTCTTTTATTTTTTCCGTGAAATTCAGACCTGATAAAAATATCAAGTTATTTATCAAAAGAAAGGAGTAAAGATGTATACCCCATCGTTTACTTAGGTATAAATCTGATATTATCAAAAATATTTAGCGTCCTGCCTGGTATGTGAGAGATATTGCGCGTAGTTATTAATAGTAAATGTTGATCGGTAAAAGTCTGTTGCTAATATTGATAAATTCATGCACCGTAAACCTCCGTTTGGTTCACGTCTTATTTTGCCAACAATAGTCACAAATAATGCAGGGAAATAGGCTGAAAATGAGTCAAAGCACACGACGCAAGGTGTTGAGATTTCTCGGAACGATCATTGTGGTGTTACTTCCTGTATTGCTGGCTCTCTGGTTTGCTCATATCCGGGCAGTCTCTGAAACCAGAAATCAGTTACATTCATTTGCGCAGTTGGTATTAGATAAAGCGGAGCGGGTTATCCTGCAAGCAGATTTAGCCCGCGATGCCGCTGAACAATATCAGGGGCAAGCCTGTACGCCAGCCCATCAACAGCGAATGCTGAATATTATCCGCGGTCGTTTGTACATTAATGAGTTGATTTATGCTAAGGGCCAGCGTTTTCTATGCTCTACGGTTATGACGCCAACAAGTCCTTATTTTATTCCCCGCGCTGACTATAAACGAAAGCCTGACATCGCTATTTATTACTATCGTGATACGCCTTTTTTCAACGGTTATAAAATGACATATATGCAGCGGGGAAACTATGTCGCGGTTATCAATCCCTTATCTTATAGCGAGGTGATGTCAGACGATCCGGCGTTGGCCTGGGGAATGTATGATACGGTGACCAACACCTTTTTCTCCCTGAGTGAACAGGCGCAGGCTGATCAGCTATTACCTTTGGTACGACGGAGTGAACCTGTGTTCCAACAGGGTGAGCGTTTTTATACTCTGGTTAAATCAGCAAAACGACCGGTTGCCGCGATTGTTTCAACCTCAAAGCAACGCTTTTACCAGAACCTCTTTCATCAGCTTACGTTAACGCTACCGTTAGGGATCATCTGTAGCATTATCGTCTTATTTATGTGGTCACGATCCCGGCAGGCATATTACTCACCGCGTCGATTGCTGCAACGGGCCATTACCAGGCACCAGCTTTGCCTTCATTATCAGCCGATCATTGATATCCGAAATGGGACATGTGTAGGTGCCGAAGCGCTATTGCGTTGGCCGGGCTATCACGGTCCGGTGATGAGCCCGTGCGAATTTATTCCGCTAGCGGAAAAAGAGGGGATGATTGAGCAGATCACCGATTATGTCGTCGAAGAGGTATTTAATGATTTAGGTGGTTTTCTGGCCGCGCACCCGCATCTTTATGTCTCTATCAATCTCTCTGCCGCCGATTTTCTCTCTTCCCGACTAATTGTGATGATTCATGAAAAAACGCGTCAGCATTCAGTGCTTGCGCAACAGATAAAGGTTGAAGTGACTGAGCGCGGATTTATTGATGTGCCTAAAATGACGCCGATTATTCAGGCGTTTCGCCAGGCGGGATACGAGGTGGCAATTGATGACTTTGGTACCGGCTATTCGAACTTGCATAACCTGTACTCATTAAATGTCGACCTTTTAAAAATTGATAAATCTTTTGTCGACACGCTAACCACTAATAGCGCCAGCCATTTGATTGTGGAGCATATTATTGAAATGGCGCAAAGTTTGCGGCTAAAAATCATTGCTGAGGGGGTTGAAACGGCTGAACAGGTTAGCTGGTTGCTAAAACGCGGCGTTCAGTATTGTCAGGGATGGCACTTTGCGAAAGCGTTACCGCCGCAGGAATTCATCGTCTGGCTACAACAAACGCCCGCGCCTCTGACGATACGCGGGCAGACGCCCTACAGGCGGTGACGGTAATCGCTGGGAGTGCGATCGAACTCGCGGCGGAATACACGCGAGAAGGTTTGCTGCGATACATAGCCCAGGTCCATCGCGATATCAAAAATCGGGCGCTCGGTCGTTCGTAGTTCCACGGCCGCCAACAGGAGACGGCGCTGGCGAATATACTCGCCTAATGTTTGATGCGTTACCGTACGAAACATCCGCTGCAAATACCACTTGGAGTAGCCCGATTTTTTTGCCACCACATCAATGTTTAGCGGTTGGTCGATATGTTCATCAATCCATTCGATAAGGGTCTGAATTATCTGCTGATGCGACATATTGTTGCCTCTTAAACAGTATTCGATTCGTCGTTTTGTCTGCGGGCGAGTATAATTCCTCAAGTTAACTTGAGGTAAAGCGATTTATGGAAAAAAAATCTCCCCGTTTAAAAGCCTTACTGACGCCGGGGGAAGTTGCGAAACGTAGCGGTGTTGCTGTGTCCGCCCTGCACTTCTATGAAAGTAAAGGGCTAATTACCAGTATCCGTAATAGCGGTAACCAACGGCGATACAAGCGTGACGTGTTGCGTTATGTCGCGATTATCAAGATCGCCCAGCGTATTGGCATCCCGCTGGCAACTATCGGCGACGCGTTTGGTATCTTGCCGGAAGGGCATACGTTAAGCGCGAAAGAGTGGAAGCAGCTCTCCTCGCAGTGGCGCGAAGAGTTAGACCGACGTATTCATACGCTGGTGGCGTTGCGCGATGAGCTGGACGGTTGTATCGGCTGCGGCTGTTTATCGCGTAGCGACTGTCCGCTGCGAAATCCAGGCGACAGGCTTGGCGAACACGGGACGGGCGCCCGGCTGCTTGAAGATGATTAACATGCACTCGGCCATCGGGCTGAGTTCACCTAAAACTAAAGCGCCGCTAAGGGCGCTTTAGTTTGTTTCCGGTCTTTGTCTTTCGCTCTATCCCGCTGATTACAGGAGGGTTTCCCCCGACGTCAACACCCCTCATATCGAGCACGTGGTGGAGGTTCCGGTTTGTGTTGATACTGTAAGTGTAAGCGACGACGCCCTGTTCGCCAGCGAAATGCTGATTTTTTAGCCGAAATTTTTACGGCAACTGCCATAATTTTCTATAGTTAGTTGGCATACCTTGCAGGAGACAGCCATGCTGACGGTGCACCATTTAAATCAGTCTCGTTCGCAGCGCATCCTCTGGGCGCTGGAAGAGCTGGCGTTGCCTTACCAGATTGTGCGTTACCAGCGTGAAAAGACCATGCTGGCGCCGCCGGCATTGAAAAAAGTGCATCCGCTGGGTAAATCTCCGGTTATCGAAGATAACGGTATGGTTATTGCGGAATCGGGCGCCATCCTGGAATATTTGCAGGACACTTACGACAGTATCGGACGCTTTAAACCTGCGGATGCGCAGGGGAAACAACACTATCGATTCTGGCTACATTACGCTGAAGGTTCGCTCATGCCCTTGCTATTGATGAGACTGCTCTTTACCTCTCTGGGTAAACCGCCGGTACCATTGGGCCTGCGAACGTTGGGCGGCGTTATCGGTAAGGGCGCGCAAAAAGCGTACCTCAATCCGCAACTGGAAACCCATGCGCGCTTTATTGACGGACATCTGGCAAATCACCCCTGGTTTGCCGGAGAGCAGTTAAGTATGGCGGATATCCAGATGAGCTTCCCGCTATTTGCGCTGCTTGCCCGAGGCGGGATCGCTCATCTCGACCATATCAACGCATGGAAAGCGCGGGTAGAAATGCGTCCAGCCTGGCAGCGAGCGATTCAGCAGGGCGGTCCGTTTACCATTCCCGGCGGATAATGGCGTTTTTGTGAGCAGATTGCGCAACGTATTTGCTAACAGCGATGCGAAAAATTGTTGCTGGATTGCGCAGGGACGATAACGTTTGCGCATCGTCTGGCGATTTATTGAGCATACTAAGCAGAAAAGCATAAAAAGCGGCAAAGTTCAGTTGAAAAAGCGTTTATGATCGCTGGATAATCGTTTGCTTTTTTTTGCCACCCGTTTTGTATACGTGGAGCTAAACGTTTGCTTTTTTGCGGCGCCCCGGCTGTCGTAAATGTAGCACAAGGAGATAACGTTGCGCTGTTAGTGGATTACCTCCCACGTATACCGACGAATAATAAATTCTCAGGGGATGTTTTCTATGTCTACGCCTTCAGCGCGTACCGGCGGTTCACTCGACGCCTGGTTTAAAATTTCACAACGCGGGAGCACCGTTCGCCAGGAAGTCGTTGCTGGCTTAACCACGTTTCTTGCGATGGTTTACTCCGTCATCGTGGTGCCAGGGATGCTGGGTAAAGCCGGGTTCCCGCCTGCTGCCGTCTTTGTAGCGACCTGCCTGGTCGCAGGCGTCGGCTCTATCGTTATGGGGCTTTGGGCGAATCTGCCGCTGGCTATCGGTTGCGCTATCTCGTTGACAGCGTTTACCGCGTTTAGCCTGGTCCTGGGGCAGCATATTAGCGTCCCGGTCGCGCTTGGCGCCGTATTCCTGATGGGCGTACTGTTTACCGTTATCTCCGCCACCGGCATTCGTAGCTGGATTTTGCGTAACTTGCCACAGGGCGTGGCCCACGGAACCGGTATCGGTATTGGCCTGTTTTTGTTGCTGATTGCCGCCAACGGCGTCGGCCTGGTCATTAAAAACCCGCTGGATGGCCTGCCGGTCGCGCTGGGCGATTTCGACACCTTCCCGGTGATTATGTCGCTTGTAGGGCTGGCTGTTATTCTCGGTCTGGAAAAGCTGAAAGTCCCCGGCGGCATTCTGTTGACCATTATTGGCATTTCTATTGTGGGTTTGCTCTTCGATCCTAACGTCCATTTTTCCGGCATTTTCGCCATGCCTTCGTTGAGCGATGAAAACGGCAACTCACTGATCGGCAGCCTGGATATTATGGGCGCGTTAAACCCTGTCGTTCTGCCAAGCGTACTGGCGCTGGTGATGACGGCGGTGTTTGATGCGACCGGCACGATCCGAGCGGTCGCAGGGCAGGCTAATCTGCTGGACAAAGACGGACAAATTATCGATGGCGGCAAAGCGTTAACCACCGACTCCCTGAGTAGCGTTTTCTCCGGCCTGGTCGGGGCGGCGCCAGCCGCGGTGTATATCGAGTCTGCGGCTGGTACGGCGGCGGGTGGTAAAACGGGCCTGACGGCGATTACCGTGGGCGTGCTGTTTTTGCTGATCCTGTTTCTTTCGCCGCTCTCTTATCTCGTTCCCGTCTACGCAACCGCCCCGGCGCTCATGTATGTCGGTCTGCTGATGCTGAGTAACGTGGCGAAAATCGATTTTGCTGATTTCGTCGATGCGATGGCGGGGCTGGTAACGGCTGTATTTATTGTACTGACCTGTAACATTGTCACCGGGATTATGATCGGCTTTGCCACGCTGGTCGTCGGGCGTCTGGTTTCCGGTGAATGGCGTAAGCTGAATATCGGAACTGTCGTCATTGCGGTCGCGCTGGTCGCTTTTTATGCCGGCGGCTGGGCTATCTAGCTCTGCCTTCATTCTGAAAAACGGGCGGCGTTGGTCGCCCGTTTTCATTTTCAGGACACATCACATTACCTTTTGCGTTAATCTGAAGAAGGTGAAACCGAGGCATGATGCCTCTCTCCATCATAAAAAACATCGCAAACAGGGAACGCATGGAAATTTTCTTCACAATACTCATCATGACCCTTGTGGTCTCGCTGTCGGGGGTATTTACGCGTGTATTACCCTTCCAGCTTCCTTTACCCCTTATGCAGATCGCCATTGGCGCGCTGTTGGCGTGGCCGACGTTTGGTTTGCATGTGGAATTCGACCCGGAACTCTTCCTGGTGCTGTTTATTCCGCCGCTGCTGTTTGCGGATGGCTGGAAGACGCCGACCCGTGAATTTCTTGAGCATGGACGAGAGATTTTCGGGCTGGCGCTGGCGCTGGTCCTGGTAACGGTCGTTGGAATCGGCTTTCTGATTTATTGGCTGGTGCCCGGTATTCCGCTGATCCCCGCCTTTGCGCTGGCCGCCGTGCTGTCGCCGACCGATGCGGTAGCGCTCTCCGGAATTGTGGGCGAGGGGCGTATCCCGAAAAAAATCATGGGCATTCTGCAGGGAGAGGCGTTAATGAACGACGCCTCCGGTCTGGTATCGCTGAAATTCGCCGTCGCGGTGGCGATGGGGACGATGGTCTTTACCGTCGGCGGCGCGACGCTGGAATTTTTTAAGGTCGCTATCGGCGGTATTCTGGCGGGTTTTGTGGTCAGTTGGCTGTATGGCCGCTCGCTGCGTTTTTTGAGCCGCTGGGGCGGCGATGAACCCGCGACGCAAATCGTCCTGCTGTTTCTGCTGCCCTTCGCGTCTTATCTGATTGCCGAACATATTGGCGTCTCAGGCATCCTGGCCGCGGTTGCCGCCGGGATGACCATCACCCGTTCTGGCGTAATGCGCCGCGCGCCGCTGGCAATGCGTTTGCGCGCGAACAGTACCTGGGCGATGCTGGAATTTGTCTTTAACGGTATGGTCTTTCTGCTGTTGGGACTGCAATTGCCGGGGATTCTGGAATCTTCGCTGGCGGCGGCGGAAGCTGACCCGAATGTCGAAACCTGGATGCTCTTTACCGATATCGTGCTGATTTATGCGGCATTGATGCTGGTTCGCTTCGGCTGGCTGTGGACCATGAAAAAGTTCAGCCTGCGCTTTTTGAAGAAGAAACCGATGGAGTTCGCCAACTGGACGTCGCGTGAAATTCTGATTGCTTCCTTCGCTGGCGTTCGTGGGGCGATCACCCTGGCTGGTGTGCTCTCTATACCGTTACTTTTGCCGAATGGCAGCGGATTTCCGGCGCGTTATGAACTGGTATTCCTGGCGGCTGGCGTCATTCTGTTCTCGTTATTTGTCGGCGTAATCATGCTGCCGCTGCTGTTGCAACATCTGGAAGTCGCCGATCATGCGCAACAGTTGAAAGAGGAGCGTGTCGCCCGCGCGGCGACGGCGGAAGTGGCGATTGTCGCCATTCAGAAAATGGAAGAGCGTTTGGCGGCGGATACCGAAGAAAACATCGATAATCAGCTGCTTACTGAAGTAAGCTCGCGTGTCATTGGTAACTTGCGTCGCCGTGCCGATGGGCGAAACGATGTCGAAAGCTCCATACAGGAAGAAAACCTGGAGCGACGTTTCCGTCTTGCCGCGCTGCGTTCCGAACGCGCCGAGTTGTATCATCTGCGCGCCACACGAGAAATCAGCAATGAAACATTGCAAAAGCTGCTGCACGACCTGGATTTGATGGAAGCGCTACTGATAGAAAATCAGTAGTCCTTGTGGCCCGGTGGCGCCATGCTTACCGGGCCTACAAGTAGGCCGGATAAGGTGCTTGCGCCGCCATCCGGCAAGGGTTTTAACCCATGGCTTACGGTTGTTGCAGCCAAAATCCTTCGCAACAGGTTAACCACGCCCGCGCGCTGTGCGACAGATACACGCCCTCTCGCCAAATCATGCCCAACTGCCAGCGGAGATCGCTTTCCAGCGGTAGCCAGCGCAGCGTGGCCTTATCCAGACGCTGACAAATCGGCTCCGGCAAAATGGCGATGCCGACACCCGCTTGCACCATGGCGGCGAGAAAATCCCATTGCCCGCTGCGCACGGCAATCCGTGGTTTTACGTCATGCTGGCTAAATAAGGTCATCAACTGGCGGCTCAGGGCAAAGTCTTCGTTATAGATAAGAAGAGGATGCTCCGCCAGAGCTTCAGGCGCGATGGAGTCGCAGGTTGTCCACTGACCGGAACGGGGAACCAGTACGCACAGCGGATGACTGAACAGCGATAACGTCGTCAGCCCGCTCGCTTCTTCCACCGGGAGCGCGGTCATCGCAACATCCAGCTCGCCATTCATTACCGCCTGCTGTACCGTCAGGCCGCCAAACTCCGAAATTTTGAGTTCAACGCCAGGGTAGCGTTGTCGAAACAAACTGATTGGCCCGGCCATCAACATGCCGACCATCGGGGGAATACCCAGCCGCAGCACGCCCTTATTGAGATGGTTAATATCGCTCAACTCAGCCTCTAACTGGCGAAACTCAGCGAGGATCGCCAGACCGCGTTCAAACACCACGCGTCCGGTATCGGTCAGCAATAACTTACGTCCGTCGCGGATCAGTAGCGTACAGTTAAGCTCATCTTCAAGATTTTTCAGCATCTTGCTAATGGTGGGCTGGGTGACAAATAACTTCTCCGCTGCGCGGGTGAAACTTTGCTGGCGCACCACCTCGACAAAATAACGCAGCGTTCTGATATCCATGATTATTCCTTCCGACTATGCCTGCAATGATTTTAATTCATTTCTGCCCGTGACGGAGGTTCTCTATACTGGCGCTCCGTATTATTTTTCAGGACATTCCCTCATGGCTGTGGCGATAAGCCGCGTTACGCCTGCCGTTGTGCAACGACTCCAGGTACCGGTTCAGGTACTGCTCTATGCAGGTTTATTCATTTTTTCCCAATATCTTGTCTCCTGGCTGCACCTGCCGTTGCCCGCGAATCTGGTCGGCATGGTGCTTATGTTGGCGCTGATCGTTTGCCGGATTATTCCGCTTAGCTGGGTACGCGCAGGCGCACGCTGGCTGCTGGCGGAGATGCTGTTATTCTTTGTTCCCGCCGTCGTGGCGGTAGTGAACTATGCCCATCTGTTACTGGTGGACGGCTGGCGCATTTTCTCGGTGATAGCGATCAGTACCTTAATGGTACTCGGCGCGACGGCGTGGGTGGTGGATAAAGTGTATCGCTATGAGATGAGCAGGCTAAACCGTGAATAACGTTCAGTTAAGCGTACTGTGCCTGGTGATTACGCTGGGAATTTACTTCGCCAATAAGCGTCTGTATCGCCGTTTTCGCAAATTGCCGTTGATGCCATTAGTGTTGACGCCGGCACTGCTGGTGTTAATGCTGGTGTTCGGTCATATCTCCTGGCAAAACTACATTGGTGAATCGCACTGGCTATTGTGGCTGCTCGGCCCGGCGACTATTGCCTTTGCGGTGCCGGTGTACGATAACCTCGCGATTATCAAACGTCACTGGATGTCGCTCACCGCGGGCGTAGTGACGGCGACGGTGGTGGCGGTCACCAGTTCCGTTTGGCTGGCGCGTCTGTTCACGTTATCGGATGAGATTCAGCGTAGTCTGGCGGTACGTTCCGTTACCACGCCATTTGCACTGGCGGCGGCAGAACCCCTGGGCGGGCAGCCAGATCTGGTGGCGCTGTTCGTGGTCGTCACTGGCGTGTTTGGCATGGCGGTCGGCGACGCGCTATTTTTGCGTCTCTCTATCCGGGAAGGCATGGCAAAAGGGGCAGGATTCGGCGCGGCGTCACATGGGGCGGGCACGGCGCGTTCCTATGAACTTGGTCAGCAGGAGGGCGTCGTCGCCAGTCTGGTCATGATGCTGTCCGGCGTGGTGATGGTGCTGGCAGCCCCGCTGGTGGCGAGGGTGATGTTCTGATTTTCCTCCGACCCACAGGGCCGGAGGAAACGGTAAGATTAATGCGCACGCCCTTGTTGTACGCCGAATCCCGTTTGGGAGCGGATAAACTGAGCGCGGAACTGCTCACGTTCACGGTTGCCTTCTGCCGAGTTATCGGTGGCCGAGAAAAACCAGATCCCCAGGAACGCCACGCTGATAGAGAACAGCGCCGGATACTCATACGGGAAGATCGCTTTTTCATGGCCGAGGATCTGCACCCAAATGGTAGGGCCAAGAATCATCAGCACCACCGCTGTCAGTAAACCTAACCAGCCGCCCAGCATAGCGCCGCGCGTGGTCAGTTTTGACCAGTACATGGAAAGCAGAATGATGGGGAAGTTGCAGCTCGCGGCGATAGCAAACGCCAGGCCCACCATAAAGGCGATGTTCTGATTTTCAAACAGGACGCCGAGGATAATGGCGATCACGCCCAGCACCAGGACGGTGATTTTCGACACCTTCAGCTCTTCACGTTCGGTTGCGCCTTTGCGGAACACGTTGGCGTACAAGTCATGCGACACCGCCGATGCGCCCGCCAGCGTCAGACCGGCGACCACTGCCAGAATGGTGGCAAACGCCACTGCCGAAATAAAGCCGAGGAACAGGTTGCCGCCTACCGCGTTGGCCAGATGCACCGCCGCCATGTTATTGCCGCCAATCAGCGCGCCCGCCGCATCTTTATAGGCGGGATTCGCCCCCACCAGCATGATAGCGCCGAAACCGATAATAAAGGTCAGAATGTAGAAATAGCCCATAAAACCGGTGGCATAGAACACGCTCTTGCGCGCTTCGCGGGCATCGCTGACCGTAAAGAAACGCATCAGAATATGCGGCAATCCGGCGGTGCCGAACATCAGTCCCAGACCCAACGACAACGCCGAAATCGGATCTTGCACCAACCCGCCCGGACTCATAATGGCTGAACCTTTCGGGTGTACCGCCATGGCTTCGGTAAACAGATTATTGAAGCTAAAGCCGACGTGTTTCATCACCATAAAGGCCATAAAACTGGCGCCAAACAGCAACAGGACGGCTTTGATAATTTGCACCCACGTTGTCGCCAGCATCCCGCCGAACAGCACGTACATCATCATCAGCACGCCGACCAGCACCACGGCGATGTGATAGTTGAGACCGAACAGCAGTTCAATCAGTTTACCGGCGCCGACCATTTGGGCGATAAGATAAAGCGCCACCACTACCAGGGAGCCACAGGCCGAAAGAATACGGATTGGCCCCTGTTTCAGGCGATAAGAGGCAACGTCAGCAAAAGTATAACGTCCCAGATTACGCAGGCGCTCGGCAATCAAAAACAGGATGATTGGCCAGCCGACAAGAAAGCCCAGCGAATAGATCAGCCCGTCATAACCGGAGGTAAACACCAGAGCGGAAATGCCGAGAAATGACGCGGCGGACATATAGTCGCCGGCAATCGCCAGGCCGTTCTGGAACCCGGTGATATTGCCGCCTGCGGTGTAGTAGTCGCTACGGGAACGTACGCGTTTAGAGGCCCAGTAGGTAATACCGAGCGTAAACACGACGAAAATCAAAAACATGATAATCGCCTGCCAGTTGGTGGGCTGGCGTTCAACCGCGCCGCTAATGGCATCCGCCGCATGAGCGGCGAAGGGGAGTGCGGCGGCAAGCGCCGTCAGAACTCTCTTCATAATGCTTTCACCTCATGCAGTACGGCGTTATTAAGACGATCGAATTCGCCGTTCGCCCGCCAGATATAAATTCCGGTCAACACAAAAGAAATCACAATCACCCCGACGCCAATGGGAATTCCTCGGGTGACGCTGGTTCCCGCATGTAGAGGCGTGCCCAGCCAGCCAGGCGCGAAGGCGATCAGTAAAATAAAGCTAATATAAACCGCCAGCATGATAACCGACAGAATCGTGGCAAACCGTTGCCGTTTTTCAACTAACTCCCTGAAACTCGCACTGTCTTCTATCCGCTGATAAATTGGGTCATTCATCACAGAGCTCTCCAGAGGTCCCCCTGCGTCTTTCGCGCTACAGGCGTGTTGGCCGCACTCGCGCGCCCCAGCCATATAGTGAACTATGCTGCTGGGGATGTGCTCGCTTGCCGCCTTCCTGTAACACGAAATCCTTTGGGGGAGGGTTTTTTTATATTTCCCTCTCCCGGTTTGAGAGAGGGCAGGGGTAGGGTCGTAGGCCGGATAAAACGCTTTCGCGTTGCCATCCGGCATTTATGGTTATGACGGCATCGCGATGGCCTGCTTCTCTTCGAGCAGTTTCTCCACCACGCCAGGATCGGCGAGAGTCGAGGTATCGCCCAGATTGCTGGTATCGCCCGCCGCGATTTTGCGCAAAATACGGCGCATAATTTTGCCGGAACGGGTTTTTGGCAGTGAGTCGGTCCAGTGCAGCACGTCCGGCGTCGCCAGCGGGCCAATCTCTTTACGTACCCAGTTGCGCACCTCCGCGTACAGTTCTGGCGACGGCTCTTCGCCGTGGTTGAGCGTCACATAAGCGTAAATCGCCTGACCTTTGATAGCGTGTGGAATACCCACCACCGCCGCTTCGGCGATCTTCGGATGCGCCACCAGCGCCGATTCGATTTCCGCCGTACCCAGACGGTGGCCGGAGACGTTTAACACGTCATCCACGCGACCGGTGATCCAGTAATAGCCGTCTTCATCGCGACGCGCGCCGTCGCCGCTGAAATACATATTCTTAAAGGTAGAGAAATAGGTCTGCTCAAAACGTTCATGATCGCCGAACAGAGTGCGCGCCTGGCCCGGCCAGGAATCGGTGATGACCAGATTGCCTTCCGTCGTGCCTTCTTGCGGATGGCCTTCGTTATCCACCAGCGCAGGCTGTACGCCAAAGAAAGGACGGGTGGCGGAACCGGCTTTCAGTTCGATAGCGCCTGGTAGCGGCGTGATCATAAAACCGCCTGTTTCAGTCTGCCACCAGGTGTCGACGACCGGACATTTTTCATTGCCGATCTTCTTCCAGTACCATTCCCACGCTTCGGGATTGATCGGCTCGCCGACGGAACCCAGAATGCGCAGTGAAGAACGGTCGGTACCTTCAATGGCTTTATCGCCTTCCGCCATCAGCGCGCGGATGGCCGTCGGGGCGGTATAGAGAATGTTGACCTGGTGTTTGTCGACCACCTGGCACATGCGAGCGGGCGTTGGCCAATTCGGCACGCCTTCAAACATTAAGGTGGTCGCGCCGCAGGCCAGCGGGCCATACAACAGATAGCTGTGCCCCGTCACCCAACCCACATCGGCGGTACACCAGTAAATATCGCCAGGGTGATAATCAAAGACATACTTAAAGGTGGTCGCGGCGTAGACCAGATAGCCGCCGGTGGTGTGCAGCACGCCTTTCGGCTTGCCGGTGGAGCCGGAGGTATAAAGGATAAACAGCGGATCTTCGGCATTCATCGCTTCAGGCTGGTGCTCAGGGCTGGCTTTTTCAATCAGATCGCGCCACCACAGGTCGCGGTCTTCTTGCCAGTCAATGTCGCTGCCGGTGCGCTTCAGGACGATCACATGCTCAACGCTAGTGACATTCGGGTTTTTCAGCGCGTCATCGACATTCTTTTTCAGCGGGATACTGCGTCCGGCACGTACACCTTCGTCAGCGGTGATCACCAGCCGCGAGCTGGAGTCGATAATGCGTCCGGCGACGGCTTCCGGCGAGAACCCCCCGAAGATCACCGAATGCACCGCGCCGATGCGGGCGCAGGCCAACATTGCCACCGCCGCTTCCGGCACCATCGGCATATAAATCGCTACCACATCGCCTTTTTTAATGCCCAGATCCAGCAGTGTATTCGCGAAACGGCAGACATCGCGATGCAGTTCGCGATAAGAGATATGTTTACTCTGCGACGCGTCATCGCCTTCCCAGATAATGGCGGTGCGATCGCCATTTTCCTGCAAATGGCGGTCAAGACAGTTCGCCGCCAGATTCAGCGTGCCGTCCTCGTACCATTTAATCGACACATTGCCTGGCGCAAAGGAGGAGTTTTTCACTTTTTGGTACGGCGTGATCCAATCGAGAATTTTTCCCTGTTCGCCCCAAAACGTATCGGGGTCGTTAATAGACTGTTTATATTTAGTCTCATACTGCTCTGGATTTATCAGGCAACGATCCGCAATGTTGGCGGGAATGGCGTGTTTATGTGTTTGGCTCATGCTGTTGTTCTCCTTGTAGGATGTTAATAATATGTCGCATAAACGTTAAATGTAGGGTCTTAATAAGTTTTGTTTAGTATTTGGGCGACAGATCACGCAAAAAGGGAACTGTGCAAATAAGCAGCAATCTATTTTTTGATTGTGTCCCGCAAAATTAGATAAATTTTCGGGATAACATGACGTTATATGAAATTTTTTAAAAAAGTGATCCGTGTCCGGAAATCACAAAAGAGAGGGAGTTTTGTCCAGGTTACTAACTCTAAAGTGGTATTTTACATACACTTACAATTGATTAAAGACAACATTTTAAGTGTGGTTATTTGTTACACATAGAGGAGAGCAATGTAATAACAGTATTTGTGCGGTTGCTGTTATGGAAAACGATAAAAAATCGCCGTTAAAGATAATGGCGCAATCTGGATGAGACCTCTATGGCAAGGAAAACACTACGCGCACGCCGTTTCTTCAGCCTTATATTTCCTTTTTTCTTCATTACCTCTGTTTACGCTGAGCAAACGCCTGTATCCGCAAAAACCGTTACTGTTGAAGCGAAAAATGAAACGTTCGCGCCTCAACACCCCGACCAATATCAGTCATGGAAAGCGACGTCAGAACAGTCTGCCCGTGAAGATGCGCTGGCGGAAGACCCTCGTCTGGTGATCCTGTGGGCGGGCTATCCCTTCTCCCGTGATTACAACAAACCACGCGGCCACGCGTATGCGGTAACTGACGTGCGCGAAACACTGCGTACCGGCGCGCCAAAAACAGCGGAAGACGGCCCGCTGCCGATGGCCTGCTGGAGTTGTAAAAGCCCCGATGTCGCGCGCCTTATCCAACAAGAAGGCGAAGACGGCTACTTCCATGGCAAATGGGCGCGCGGCGGCCCGGAAATTGTCAACGATTTGGGCTGTGCCGACTGTCATAACACCGCGTCGGACGATTTCGCCCAGGGGAAGCCAGCATTAACGTTGTCGCGCCCCTATGCTGAACGGGCGATGGAGGCTATCGGCAAACCGTTTGAGAAAGCCAGTCGCTTTGATCAGCAATCGATGGTCTGCGGCCAGTGCCACGTGGAGTACTACTTTGACGGTAAAAACAAAGCCGTTAAGTTCCCGTGGGATGAGGGCATGAAAGTCGAGAACATGGAGCAATACTACGACGCCATCGCCTTCTCTGACTGGACAAACTCGCTGTCGAAAACCCCAATGCTCAAAGCGCAGCACCCGGAATATGAAACCTGGAGCGTGGGCATTCACGGTAAGAACAACGTGACCTGTATCGACTGCCACATGCCGAAAGTACAGAACGCCGAAGGCAAGCTCTACACCGACCATAAAATCGGCAACCCGTTCGACAATTTCGCGCAAACCTGCGCCAACTGCCACACCCAGGACAAAGCGTCCCTGCAAAAGGTGGTCGCCGAGCGTAAACAGGCGATTCATGACCTGAAAATCAAGGTTGAAGATCAACTGGTACATGCGCATTTCGAAGCGAAAGCCGCATGGGATGCGGGGGCGACAGACGCGGAAATGAAACTGATTCTGAACGATATTCGCCACGCGCAGTGGCGTTGGGATCTGGCGATTGCGTCACACGGTATTCATATGCATGCCCCGGAAGAAGGTCTACGGATGTTAGGCAGTGCGATGGATAAAGCCGCGGATGCCCGTACTAAACTGGCGCGACTGCTGGCGACCAAAGGCATTACCCATGAAATTCCGCTGCCGGATATTTCGACGAAAGAGAAGGCGCAGAAAGCGATTGGTTTGAATATGCAACAAATCAACGCGGAGAAGCAGGACTTCCTGAAAACGGTCGTACCGCAGTGGGAAGATCAGGCGCGTAAAAACGGTCTGTTAAGCCAATAACCTCACATGTGACAAATTTGCCGGATGACAGCGCAAGCGCTTTATCCGGCCTACAGAAGTCTTGTAGGCCTTAAAGCTGCGCGCCATCAGGCATTATGTAATGGAGTGAATATGAGCGTATTACGTTCGTTATTAACTGCTGGGGTGCTGGCGTCAGGCCTGTTCTGGAGCCTGAGTGGAATCACTGCCACGCCAACGCCGCAGGAGTCGGATCAACGCTGGACGGTCACCCAGCAGCGTAATCCGGATGCTGCCTGTCTGGACTGTCACAAGCCGGACACCGAAGGTATGCACGGTAAACATACGGGCGCTATCAACCCGAACAATAAATTGCCGATAACCTGTACCAACTGCCACGGTCAACCGTCGCTTCACCACCGTGAAGGGGTGAAAGATGTGATGCGTTTTAACGACCCGATGTATACGGTAGAGCAGCAGAACAGCGTCTGTATGTCCTGCCACTTGCCTGAACAACTGCAAAAAGCGTTCTGGCCGCACGATGTTCATGTTACTAAAGTGACCTGCGCCAGTTGCCATTCCCTGCATCCGCAGCAAGACACGATGCAGACGCTAAGCGAGAAAGGTCGGATCAAAATATGCGTGGATTGCCACAGCGATCAGCGTACTAACCCGCACTTTAATCCGGCGTCCGTTCCGTTGCTTAAGGAGCAGCCATGAGTTGCACCCGACGTCAATTTATTACCCGCGTCGGCGCGCTGGCGGCGGTCAGTGGGATGGCAGGACGCGTTGTAGCGAACACGTTGAATATTAACGGCGTGCGTTATGGCATGGTACACGATGAGTCATTATGCATCGGCTGCACGGCCTGCATGGATGCCTGTCGGGAAGTCAACACCGTGCCGGAAGGCGTATCGCGCCTGACGATTATTCGCAGCGAGCCGCAGGGGACGTTTCCTGATGTGAAATATCGCTTCTTCCGCCACTCGTGCCAGCATTGCGACCATGCCCCCTGCGTTGACGTCTGCCCGACCGGCGCATCATTCCGCGATGCCGCCAGCGGTATTGTCGACGTGAATCCGGACCTTTGCGTCGGCTGTCAGTACTGCATTGCCGCGTGTCCCTACCGCGTGCGCTTTATCCATCCGGTCAGTAAGACGGCGGATAAGTGCGATTTCTGCCGGAAAACCAACCTGAAAGCGGGCAAACAGCCCGCCTGCGTTGAGTCATGTCCGACGAAGGCGCTGACGTTTGGTAATCTGGACGATCCCAACAGCGATATCTCCCGTTTGTTGCGGCAAAAAACCACCTATCGTTACAAGCTGGCGCTGGGCACAAAACCGAAGGTCTATCGCGTTCCCTTTAACTATGGGGAGGTGAGCCAATGACCCCCGCTTCTGCATTTCATTTTGCATCACTGGTGTGGGACTGGCCCATCGCCATCTATCTGTTTCTGATTGGCATCTCCGCCGGACTGGTCACGTTGGCGATTCTGCTGCGCCGCTTCCATCCGGAGGCGGGCGGTTCGGACAGCACGCTGCTGCGCACTACGCTGGTGTTAGGGCCGGGGGCGATTATTCTTGGTCTGCTGATTCTGGTCTTCCACCTGACGCGCCCGTGGACCTTCTGGAAGCTGATGTTCCACTACAGCTTTACCTCGGTGATGTCGATGGGGGTGATGCTGTTCCAGTTGTACATGGTAGTGCTGGTGCTGTGGCTGGCAAAAATCTTTGAAAAAGAGGTGATTGCCCTGCAACAGCGTTGGCTGCCGCGTTTAGAGCTCGTGCAGAAAGTGTTGGCGCTAATAACGCCGTTTCATCGCGCGCTGGAGACGTTAATGCTGGTACTGGCGGTTCTGCTCGGGGCGTACACCGGGTTTCTGCTGTCGGCGCTGAAATCCTATCCGTTCCTGAATAACCCGATCCTGCCGGCGCTGTTTCTGTTTTCCGGCATCTCCTCCGGCGCGGCGGTGGCGCTGATCGCTATGGCGTTATGCCATCGTAGCAACCCGCACAGCACCGAGGCGCGCTTTGTACATCGCATGGAAACCCCGGTGGTATGGCTGGAGATCTTCCTGCTGGCGGCCTTTTTT
This sequence comes from Salmonella sp. 741265055_HSA, assembly GCF_046569525.1. NCBI lineage: Bacteria > Pseudomonadati > Pseudomonadota > Gammaproteobacteria > Enterobacterales > Enterobacteriaceae > Salmonella > Salmonella sp. 741265055_HSA. The sequence goes on from NZ_JBKFSQ010000022.1 coordinate 21,633, forward strand.
ATCGGGCTGGCGCTGGGCGATGACGGCAAAATGCGGGCGCTGGCGGCGGCGCTGGGCGGCGGATTCTGGAGCTGGTGGTTCTGGCTTGGGGTCGTAGGGCTGGGATTGATTATCCCGCTGCTGCTGAAACCCTGGGCAAATCGTAGCGTCACGTTTCACGGCGTGCTGACCGTTAGCGGCGCCAGTTTGACCGGCGTGCTGCTGCTGCGCTTTTTCATTCTTTATGCGGGACAGCTAACGGTTGCATAATCTGGACATCTTCCTTCCTGAAGCCGGATTTCTGGCGCTGTTGTTGAGTCTCGGGGTCAACGTGTTGACCCCGCTGGCGACGTGGTGCGGGATGGGGCAGCATTGGCGCGGCGTCATGCGCCTGACGACCTGCGGCGCGTGGACGGCGTTCACGCTGCTGCTACTGGCGTTTGCGATTCTGGTTAGCTGTTTTCTGACCAGCGATTTTTCGGTCGTTTATGTTGCGCAGCATAGCCATAGTCAGTTGTCATGGGGACTGAAACTGGCGGCGGTATGGGGCGGTCATGAAGGCTCGCTCCTGCTGTGGGCGCTGCTTCTTTCGGGGTGGACGGCGCTATTCGCCTGGCGCTCCCGGCATGAATCTGACGCGCTTTTTCCGCTGACCCTGAGCATCTTGTCCCTCATTATGGCCTCGCTGCTGCTATTTATTGTGCTGTGGTCCGATCCGTTCCTGCGTATTTTCCCTCCCGCCATGGAAGGGCGCGACCTTAATCCCATGCTGCAACATCTGGGGCTGATCTTACATCCGCCGCTGCTCTATCTGGGTTATGGCGGCCTGATGACCGCGGCGAGCGTAGCGCTGGCTTCGCTACTGTGCGGCGGCTTTAACGCGGCAACCGCCTGGGTGTGCTGGCGCTGGGCGTTACCCGGCTGGTGCGCTCTGACGCTGGGTATCATTCTCGGATCGTGGTGGGCGTATTGCGAATTGGGCTGGGGCGGCTGGTGGTTCTGGGACCCGGTGGAAAATGCCTCGTTGTTGCCGTGGCTTGCCGCCAGCGCGTTGCTGCACAGTCTGTATGTCAGCCGCCAGCGCGGGGGCTTCCGTCACTGGTCGTTGCTGCTGGCGATACTGACGCTGATCCTCTCGTTGCTGGGAACGCTGATTGTGCGTTCCGGCATTCTTGTTTCGGTACATGCCTTTGCGCTGGATAACGTGCGCGCGGTGCCGCTGTTTACCCTTTTTGCCGCGTTAAGTCTGGCATCGCTTGTTCTGTACGGCTGGCGGGCGCGGGAGCCGTATCCGGCGACGCGTTTGGGCGGCGGAAAGTGCGAAACGCTCATTCTGACGACGCTGCTGCTCTTTAGCGCCGTCTTGTTGATCGTGCTGGTCGGGACGCTCTACCCCATGATTTATGGTTTGATGGGCTGGGGAAGGCTTTCGGTGGGCGCGCCCTATTTTAATCGCGTCACGCTGCCGTTTGGCCTGCTGATGCTGGTGGTTATCGTGCTTGCGACAATCAGAAGCCGCAAAGTCTCTGTGCATCGTCAGCTTCCGGCATTGCTGGCGCATACGGGCGTATTTATCTTTGCCGCCGGGATCATGGTTTCCAGCGGCAGTCGGCATGAAATCAGCCTTAACCTCAGCCCGGGGCAGCAGGTGGTACTGGCGGGCTATACCTTTCGTTTCGAGCGTCTGGATCTGGAAGCCAAAGGCAACTACACCAGTGAAAAAGCGCGGATCACGTTGTGGCGGAATGAAAAACGCATTGGCAGCCTGCAGCCTGAAAGGCGCTTCTATGCCGCACGACGTCAACAGATGATGGAGCCGGGGATTCACTGGAACCTGCTACATGACTGGTACGCGGTGATGGGCGAAAAAACCGGACCGGACCGTTACGCCATGCGCTTATACGTGCAGACCGGCGTGCGCTGGATCTGGGGTGGGGGATTGTTGATGGTGTGTGGAGCGCTGCTGAGCGGATGGCGGGGGAGGAAGCGTGACGCGTAAATTACTCACAGCGTTGCCGGATGGCGGCGTAAACGCCTTATCCGGCCTACAGGATGCGCAAACCGTAGGCCGGATAAGCGTAGCGCCATCCGGCAGAAAGTTTTTACTCTTAACGATCGTCCTGTTTTTAATCACCTTCGCCACCCACGCCCAGGTGGTGGATACCTGGCGCTTTGACAATCCACAACAGCAGGAAAAAGCGCTGTCTATTGCCGGTCAACTGCGCTGTCCGCAGTGTCAGAACCAGAATTTGCTGGAATCCAATGCGCCCGTGGCGGTCAGTATGCGCCATCAGGTTTACAGCATGGTGGCCGAAGGTAAAAGCGAAGCGGAAATCACCGCCTGGATGACCGACCGTTATGGTGATTTCGTACGCTACAACCCGCCGTTGAATGAGCAAACGCTGCTGTTGTGGGCGCTGCCGTACCTGCTGTTATTGCTGGTGGGTGTGGTGGCCTGGCGGGTGAGAAAGCGTCAGCACGCAGAGGAGGGGGAACAATGAGCCAGTCTGAACACTCCACTGCGCCGTTACGTCCCATGCCCGTAAAGCGTCTGGCGGCTGCGGCGGTGTTGATGGTGGCTGTCTGTATCGGCGGCTATCTGTTGACGCCGAAATGGCAGGCTGTGTGTAGCGAGCAACAGCGTCTGGCCGATCCGCTACGTGACTTTACGAACCCGCAAACGCCAGAGGCACAGCTTTCCAGGCTGCAAGAAAAAATCCGCGCCAATCCGCAGGATAGCGAGCAATGGGCGCGGCTGGGCGAGTATTATCTCTATCGCAATGCGTATGACAATGCGCTGCTGGCATATCGTCAGGCGTTGCGTCTGCGAGGCGATAACGCGCAGCTTTTCGCCGCGCTGGCAACGGTGCTGTATTACCAGGCCGGGCAACATATGACGCCTGCGACGCGTGAAATGATTAATAAAGCGTTAGCGCTGGATGCGACAGAAGTGACCGCGCAGATGCTGCTGGCGGCGGATGCGTTTATGCAGGCGGATTATGCGCAAGCCGTGTCGCTGTGGCAAACCTTACTGGATGCTAACTCGCCGCGAGTGAACCGCACGCAGCTGGTAGAGGCCATTAATTTGGCTAAATTGTTACAAAATCGGCAGAAATAATTTTTTCTTTTTTGTGACTTTTGTCATGTGTGCTGTTTAAAAAAACGGCGAATGAGACACAAGTAAAAATTAATTACCTCAGTGTATTATTCGTTTTTGACGAAGTAAAAAACTTTCCATAACAAATAGTTATTCATCATTAACGCCATAAACTCGCGTTATTATGCATAAAAACAGCCAAAAGCCCTGTTATGAAAGGGTTGCGCAAGACGCTATGCAAATGATACTGATTATGCGCGTTAAAAAACTCTACAAACCAACGCAACACAAATCATACCCTTTCAGTATGTATTGCTCCCATGCTTTCGGCGGAGAGCAACGCTTCATCGAGGAAGTCTGTTGTTATGAAAAATTTGAAAGTCAGCCTGGCCTGGCAAATTTTGCTGGCTATGGTGCTGGGCATTCTGTTGGGCAGCTATCTGCATTATCACAGTGACAGTCGTGAATGGCTGATTGCCAACCTGCTGTCGCCTGCTGGCGATATCTTTATCCATCTGATTAAAATGATCGTCGTGCCGATCGTGATCTCGACTCTGATTGTCGGCATCGCCGGCGTTGGCGATGCAAAACAGCTAGGCCGTATCGGCGCCAAAACCATTCTCTATTTTGAACTGATCACCACGGTGGCGATTATCCTCGGCATTACGCTGGCGAATGTCTTTCAGCCAGGCTCAGGCATTGATATGTCGCAACTGGCGACCGTCGATATTTCGAAATACCAGAACACCACGGCGGAAGTACAAAGTCATGCGCATGGGCTGATGGGGACGATACTGTCGCTGGTGCCGACCAATATCATCGCATCGATGGCCAAAGGGGATATGCTGCCAATTATCTTTTTCTCGGTCCTGTTTGGGCTGGGGTTGTCGTCCCTGCCGGCAACGCACCGCGAACCGCTGGTGACTGTATTTCGTTCCATCTCTGAGACCATGTTTAAAGTCACCCATATGGTGATGCGCTATGCGCCAGTGGGCGTTTTTGCGCTGATCGCCGTCACGGTGGCGAATTTTGGGTTCGCGTCGCTGTGGCCGCTGGCGAAACTGGTGCTGCTGGTACACTTTGCTATTATCTTCTTTGCGCTGGTGGTGCTGGGCATCGTGGCGCGCCTGTGCGGGTTAAGTATCTGGATTCTGATTCGCATTCTGAAAGATGAATTGATTCTGGCGTACTCGACCGCCAGCTCCGAGAGCGTGCTGCCGCGCATTATCGAGAAGATGGAAGCTTACGGCGCGCCAGCCTCTATCACCAGTTTCGTGGTGCCGACCGGTTACTCATTTAACCTCGACGGCTCCACGTTATACCAGAGCATCGCCGCCATTTTTATCGCGCAGCTATACGGTATCGACCTGTCGCTGTGGCAGGAAATTGTACTGGTGCTGACGCTGATGGTGACGTCGAAAGGGATTGCCGGCGTGCCAGGCGTTTCCTTCGTGGTGTTACTGGCGACGCTGGGCAGCGTGGGCATTCCGCTGGAAGGGCTGGCGTTTATCGCCGGTGTCGACCGTATCCTCGACATGGCGCGTACTGCACTAAATGTGGTGGGGAATGCGCTGGCGGTGCTGGTGATCGCCAAGTGGGAACACAAGTTTGACCGTAAAAAAGCGCTGGCCTACGAGCGCGATGTGCTGGGCAAATTTGATAAGACCGCCCAATAACGGATTGCCGGGTGGCGCTTTGCTTATCCGGCCTACAGCGAAAGAGAATGTAGGCCGGATAAGGCGTTCACGCCGCCATCCGACAACCTGCTCCGGGTTGCCTGATGGCGCTACGCTTATCAGGCCTACAACGACTACGTTCATCCGGCAATAAACATCAGCCATTTGTTAGCGTTTCGAACTCTTCGCAACCGGTATCAAACCCTTCCAGACAGCTTAGATTCAACCAGTGCAACGCCTTCTGCTTGTTCTTTTCAATAAAGCCCGGTTCACCGTTTAAAAACATCATTCCCGCCCAGTATTCTGAATAGCCGGTACGGGAAATAGCGGAACTGCGTTTGAAATACCAGGCGGCTTTTTCATCATCGGCGGCAATGCCTACGCCGTTGGCGTAAATCAGGCCAAGCAACATTTGCGCATCCACCGCGGAGTCGTTATCCAGATCTTCAGAGGCCTTTTGCAGCAGCGAGATGGCTTTTGGGTAGTCCGGGCGCCCGGCCTGGGTGTTGACCAGGATCCGCGCCAGCGTAATTTCTCCCGCTTTACTGCCTGCGTTAGCCGCCTTTTCAGCCAGCTTTTTCGCGTCGGGATAATCCAGGCTTACCGGATTAGTGATTTTGATTTGCGCCAGTAGCGCGCAGGCGTCGGCGTCGCCACTGTCGGCGGCTTTTTGCGCCCAGTATTCAGCTTTGTTCAAATCGCCATAGCTCAACCAACTGTCGGCCAGAAAATATTGTGCGCGTCTGTCACCTGCCTCTGCTGCCTGCAAATACTGGCTACCCGGCTCAGGATCTGCGGCATGGGCAAAGAATGTCATAAACAACATCAATGCAAGAAGTAGTTTCATTTTGAATTTTATTTAGGGTACGGAAAAGACAGTATAAAGAGATCGTATGGATAAAAAAACAGCCTCCGGGCGGAGGCTGTTATAGGGAAAATGCCTGATGGCGATGCTAATGCATCTTATCAGGCCTACAGTAGACGCAGGCCGAATAAAGCATTCTGATGCCGCCATCCGGCAGATCAACCCATTGCGCTTTCGCGCAGGCGGGTTTTCAGCTTGTTGTACTCATCAATCACATACTGCTCGGCGGCTCGCTGATCGGCGATCGGCTCAACGCGTACGGCGCAGTATTTGTACTCCGGCGTTTTGGTAATCGGGCTGAGGTTTTCAGTCACCAGCTCGTTACAGGCGCCAATCCACCACTGGTAGGTCATGTAAATCGCCCCTTTGTTCGGGCGATCGCTGACCTGCGCGCGGGTGATGATTTTGCCTTTGCGCGAATGAACCCACACCAGCGCTTCATCTTCAATGCCCAGACGCGCGGCGTCGGCGGTATTGATTTGCGCATAGCCCGGTTCATCGGCCAGCGCGGCCAGCGCCGCACAGTTACCGGTCATTGAGCGGCAGGAGTAGTGGCCGACTTCGCGCACCGTCGACAGTACCATCGGGTACTCTTCGGTGAGTTTATCGATAGGCGCTACCCAGTCGCAGGTGAAGAACTGCGCCAGACCGTTGGGGGTATCGAACTTCTCTTTAAAGAGGTACGAGGTTCCCTGATCGGCATCCGACGTGTCGCGGCACGGCCACTGGATATAGCCCAGCTCGCCCATTTTCTCGTAAGTGGCGCCGTAGAAATCCGGGCACAGATGACGCAACTCATCCCAGATCTCCTGGGTGTTGTTGTAGTGCATCGGATAGCCCATCCGGGTGGCGATTTCACTGATAATCTGCCAGTCGGTTTTCAGGTCCCACTTCGGCTCAACGGCTTTAAAGAAGCGCTGGAAGCCACGGTCAGCCGCAGAGAAGACGCCTTCATGCTCGCCCCATGAGGTAGAGGGTAAAATCACATCCGCCGCCGACGCGGTTTTGGTCATGAAGATATCCTGCACGATGACCAGTTCCAGATCCTCAAACGCTTTACGTACCGCAGAGAGCTCCGCATCGGTTTGCAGCGGATCTTCACCCATAATGTACGCCGCGCGCACTTCGCCATGCGCCGCACGGTGCGGCAGCTCGCTGATGCGATAGCCGGTATGCGCAGGCAGACTTTCTACGCCCCAGGCTTTAGCGAACTTCTCGCGGTTTTCCGGGAACTTAACGTACTGGTAGCCCGGATAAGTATCCGGGAGCGCGCCCATATCGCACGCGCCCTGAACGTTGTTCTGGCCGCGAACCGGGTTAACGCCCGCGCTTGGCTTGCCGAGGTTGCCGGTCAGCATCGCGAGGCTGGTCAGTGAACGCACGGTTTCCACACCCTGATAGAACTGAGTGACGCCCATACCCCACAAGATCGCTGCGCTTTTCGCGCTGGCATACATCCGCGCCGCCTGACGAATTTCCTGTGCGCTCACGCCAGTGATCTCTTCGACGGACTCCGGCGTATAGCCTTCGACAATCTTACTGTACTCTTCAAAACCTTCGGTACGGCTGGCGACAAACGCTTTGTCGTACAGGTTTTCTTCAATAATGACATGCCCCATGGCGTTGAGCAGCGCGATATTCGAGCCGTTTTTCAACGCGATATGCATGTCAGCGATGCGCGCGGTTTCAATTTTGCGCGGATCGCAGACGATAATTTTCGCCCCGTTGCGTTTAGCGTTAATCACATGATTCGCCACGATAGGGTGGGAATCCGCCGGGTTATACCCGAAGACGAACACTAAATCAGTGTTATCAATTTCGTTAATCGCATTACTCATTGCGCCGTTACCGACCGATTGGTGCAGACCTGCAACCGATGGGCCGTGTCAGACGCGAGCGCAGCAGTCAACGTTATTGGTACCAATAACGGCGCGTGCGAATTTTTGCATTACATAGTTGGTTTCATTTCCGGTACCGCGAGAGGAGCCGGTTGTCTGGATGGCATCCGGACCGTACTTCGCTTTGATGGCGCTCAAACGTTCAGCGACGTAATTGAGCGCTTCATCCCAGGAAACAGATTCCAGTTTGCCGCCACGCTGGCGACGGATCATTGGGGTTTTCAGGCGCGGGGTCAGGATCTGGGTATCATTAATAAAATCCCAGCCGTAGTAGCCCTTCAGACACAGGGTACCCTGGTTGGTTTTCCCCTGCGCCGCCTCAGCCCGGACGATTTTGCCGTTATCGACCACCAGATTGATTTTGCAACCTGATGCGCAATACGGGCAAACCGTGACGACTTTTTTCATCGGTTTCGCTCCAGTTAATCAAATCGCGCATACGCGCTGTCGCCCTCAGTATGCATGTTTTATGCCACTTTTTTAGTATGGGCATTCCCTGATATTACGGGCGAATTTTGCTCAAAACCCTGACGAAAAACAGGCTATCGTCAGTTTTGACGTGTCGAAAGAAAATGCCGCATGACATTTATTATGGGGAGAAACGCTGAGCGCAGGCCAGATAAGGCGGAGCCGCCATCCGGCAATCTACTCTGCCTGAGGCAATAGGGCATATTCAGCAAGCTCTCAACGAGGCGTACAAAACGGATAACGGGCGCGATTACGATGACGATCGCGATGACGGCTGGCAGCGAACAATCGCTTTTTAAACGGTAGACCGGGTAAGCGCAGCGCCATCTGGCAGTGTGACGGCATTATTCTATGGCAGTTAAACGGCGGATAATGTGCTGTTCGCTCCAGGCGGGTGGCGATGTCAGCGGCATTTTCCCCCCGCGCGCCTGCGTTTGCGGCAGATGTGCGCACGCCCCGTTGACCGATACGTCAAAACCAGCGTGCAGCCAAAGATCAATCTGATGGCAAGGGGGAGGGCGAGCCTCCCGGGGAGTTAGGTGGCAGGCTGATGTTTAACCACGTTAATCATCCACGGCACACCGAAACGATCGCTGACCTTGCCGAAACCCTGCGCCCAGAAGGTTTCCTGCCAGTCCATTTCGATTTGCCCTTGTGCGGCAAGGTTATCAAACCAGCGCTTCCCTTCTGCTACATCCTGGGTATCAAGCACCAGCGTAAAGCCGGAATAATGCGCCGTTCCCGACGCGCTGGCATCACTCATCATGATATCGCTGCCGGCAATGCGCATGTTGGCGTGGGCGATAGCAGTATCGGGAAAGCGCATTCCTGACGGGCAGCCCTCTTCGTTATCCGCCGCCGAGGGGGGCATTTCACCGAAGCTGAGTTTATAAAGCAGTTCTGCGCCTAACGTTTGTTGATAATACGCGATGGCGTCGGCACAGTTGCCGGCAAAAGAGAGATAGGGACTTAACGGCATGATGGTTACCTCAGGTAAGAGATGCTCGTTAAGTGTAGTTCGAAATTGGCACAATATTGTCGGTGGCAGGGCCGCTCAGGCCCGGTAAGCGAGGCGCTACCGGGCAATGATACGGTAAATCAGTTCTTTTTCACGAACTCGGATTTCAGTTTCATCGGGCCAAAACCATCGATTTTGCAGTCGATGTTATGGTCGCCTTCAACCAGACGAATGTTCTTCACTTTGGTGCCGATTTTCAGCATGGAAGAGCTGCCTTTTACTTTCAGATCTTTCACGATGGTGACGCTATCGCCGTCCGCCAGCAGGTTGCCGTTGGCGTCTTTGACAATCAGTTCATCGCTCTCCTGAGCGGGTTCCGCATCGTTCCATTCGTGAGCGCATTCCGGGCAGATGAACATGCCGTTATCTTCGTAGGTATATTCGGAGTTACATTGCGGGCAGTGGGGTAATGACATGTTGGTATCCTCAAAAAGTCAGCGGGGGCAAACGCGCCCAAAAATGGCAGATCGCCGAAAAAGGCCGCAATTATACACAAAATCCTTAGCGTTGTCGGGACTATTGCCGCTTTTATAAATGGGTCTGCGCCACGCCAGTCAGCAATGGTTTACACTCGAATAACCGCTTTTTTACTGTCACCACAGCGCATTAGGGCGTCCTTATTTACACCTTTTGACCGAATTGACATATATGTGTGAAGTTGATCACATATTTAAACCCTGTTAGGGTAAAAAGGTCATTAACTGCCCATTCAGGCGTCAACAGGTTCGGTTGTACAGTCCGTAACCGGACAGTGTAAGTAAACCTGCTACGCTTGTATGAGGGATAGCGTTCGCGCCCCTCCCTCCGCTCGACGACGACGCTGGCGCGGTATGCCAGTGCCCGCCGTATATAGCGCTACAGGGCTTAGCCTATGAGGACAGCTATGCTGAAAAGGAAAAAAATAAAACCGATTACACTGGGCGATGTGACCATCATTGATGATGGTAAACTTCGCAAAGCGATTACCGCCGCCTCGCTGGGCAACGCGATGGAGTGGTTTGATTTTGGTGTTTATGGATTTGTTGCCTACGCGTTGGGTAAAGTCTTTTTCCCCGGCGCCGATCCCAGCGTCCAGATGATTGCCGCGCTGGCCACGTTTTCCGTTCCCTTCCTGATTCGTCCGCTCGGCGGGTTATTCTTTGGTATGCTCGGCGATAAATACGGGCGCCAGAAGATCCTGGCGATCACGATTGTGATTATGTCGATCAGTACCTTCTGTATCGGGTTAATCCCCTCTTACGCGACGATCGGTATCTGGGCGCCAATACTGTTGTTAATATGTAAAATGGCGCAGGGCTTCTCGGTTGGCGGGGAATATACCGGCGCGTCGATCTTTGTCGCGGAATATTCGCCGGATCGTAAACGCGGATTTATGGGAAGCTGGCTGGATTTTGGTTCCATCGCCGGATTCGTGCTGGGCGCGGGCGTGGTGGTCTTAATCTCGACGATTGTCGGCGAGGAGAATTTCCTGGAGTGGGGCTGGCGTATTCCGTTCTTTATCGCCCTGCCATTGGGAATTATTGGTCTCTACTTACGCCATGCGCTGGAGGAGACTCCAGCGTTTCAGCAGCACGTGGATAAACTGGAGCAGGGCGACCGCGAAGGGTTGCAGGATGGGCCGAAAGTCTCCTTTAAAGAGATTGCCACCAAACACTGGCGTAGCCTGTTGTCATGTATCGGTCTGGTGATTGCCACCAACGTGACCTACTACATGCTGCTCACCTACATGCCGAGCTACCTGTCGCATAACCTGCACTATTCTGAAGATCACGGCGTGTTGATTATCATCGCCATTATGATCGGGATGCTGTTTGTGCAGCCGGTGATGGGGCTGCTGAGCGATCGTTTCGGTCGTCGTCCGTTTGTGATTATGGGCAGCATTGCGCTGTTCGCGCTGGCGATCCCGGCCTTCATCCTGATAAACAGTAACGTTATTGGCCTGATTTTTGCCGGTTTGTTGATGCTGGCGGTGATTCTGAACTGCTTTACCGGGGTGATGGCCTCGACATTGCCGGCAATGTTTCCGACGCATATTCGTTACAGCGCGCTGGCGGCGGCTTTTAATATCTCTGTATTAATTGCCGGTCTGACGCCGACGCTGGCAGCCTGGCTGGTGGAAAGCTCGCAGGATCTGATGATGCCGGCGTATTATTTGATGGTCATCGCGGTGATAGGCTTGATTACCGGTATTTCCATGAAGGAAACGGCCAATCGTCCGCTAAAAGGCGCAACGCCAGCGGCGTCGGACATTCAGGAAGCGAAGGAAATTCTGGGCGAGCATTACGATAATATTGAGCAGAAAATCGACGACATCGATCAGGAAATTGCGGAGCTGCAGGTCAAACGTTCGCGTCTGGTACAGCAACATCCGCGCATCGATGAATAAATTTCACGCTTAAGGTTTGCTTAATCTCTCGCGGGCATACTCTCCTCCATACCTTTGGAGGAGAGCGTCATGAAAAGCTATATTTATAAAAGTTTGACGACCCTGTGTAGTGTGCTGATTGTCAGCAGTTTTATCTATGTGTGGGTCACGACGTATTAAATGGCTGTTTAGGCCTTTTTCAACAGCACCCAGGCACGGGTGCCTGTACTTTCCGTACGGTTTTGCAGGAAAAACTGTCCCTGATGTAGTTGAGTGATGCGGCTGACGATACTCAGCCCCAGGCCAATTCCGCCATAACGGCTGTCCATTCGCACGAACGCTTCGCTTAGCTTCCCGCATTTGCTTTCATCAATACCCGGCCCCTCGTCTTCGACCGCCATAATAGCGTCGGGGTCGGCGCTAATGTGGATAGTGATATGGGTTCCTTCAGGGCTATAGCGATGCGCGTTTTCCACCAGATTTCGCAGCAGCATACGCAGTAACGTCGCGTCACCGCGCACCATCACGTCCGCCGCGCTTTCCGGCAGCAACAGAGTTTGCTGGCGCGTTTCCAGCATGGTGTTCAGCTCATCGTAGGAGGGGAGGATCACATCTTCCAGCAGTTTTACTTCCTGATAATTCCCGGAAGAGAATGACTGGCCCACGCGCGCCAGTTGCAGAAGCTGGGAGACGCTATCCATCATCTGGTCAAGACGGGCGATAAGCGGCGCGACATCAACATTGTGGGTTTTTGACAATAATTCCAGATGCAAACGCACCCCCGACAGCGGCGTGCGCAGCTCATGGGCCACATCGGCGGTAAAAAGGCGTTCATTGTCGAGCGTGGTGGTCAAACGCGTAACCAGTTGATTGATTGCCGAGACGACGGATTCAATCTCAAGCGTGGAGCTGTGAATGGCGATCGGCAGCAGATTATCCGCCGTCCGCGCTTCCAGCTCTTTTTGCAGTTCGGCGAGCGGACGGGTAATACGCCGTACCGCCTGGTAGCAAATTAGCAGCGTCAGGCTAACCATAAATACGCCGGGGATGATCAGGCTGGCGACCGCCTCGCGAATTTCGTGCATGATATGGCGATCGTTATTGCGATTATCCCGCAGCGCCTGCTCGAACAATTGGATTTGCTCAGTGCTTTCATGCCATAACCAGAAGGTACTGATTAACTGGAACACCAGCAGAATAAGACCAATTGTCAGCATTAAACGCTGGCGAAGGGTCATCGCTCTTCGCTGAAAACGCATCAGGCTCACTTAGCTTTCCTCAGTGGCAACCAGCATGTAGCCAAACCCGCGAACCGTGCGAATGCGCGACTTGCCGACTTTGTCGCGCAAATTATGTATATGCACTTCCAGAGTGTTGGTCGAGGGTTCGTTATCCCAGTTGTAGATATCGTTATAAAGAATTTCCCGGTGCACCGGACTGCCTGCCTTGAGCATCAACCGTGAGAGCAACGCGTACTCCTTAGGCGTCAGGGTCAGTTCCTGTCCATCCCTCCATGCCTGATGGCGGCCTATATTGAGCGTCAGATTGCCAACCGTCAGTTCACTTTCACCCTGATTATTATGGCGGCGCAGCAGCGCGCGGATGCGGGCGTGCAATTCCTCCAGGGCGAAGGGTTTAACCAGATAATCATCTGCGCCGACATCCAGCCCGGTAATGCGGTCATTGAGCGTATCGCGGGCGGTCAGAATGAGTACCGGCAGGGTGTATTTTTTCTGTCGGATTCGCGTCAGGAAATGCAGGCCATCCTCATCAGGCAGCCCTAAATCCAGCACCATCAGACTGTAATGACCAGACTCCAGACTATGCTCGGCGGCACGCGCTGTCGAAACGCCATCACACGCATAGCCTTCGGTTTGCGCGGCGAGTATTAACCCCTGTAATAATAGCGTGTCGTCTTCAACAATCAGTATCTTCATTCGCTTAGTCTCCTGCACGGTTGCAGAATATCATCTGCGGCCTGGTAATACGTCGTTTGTACGCCGGTTAATCCCAGCATGGTTGAGAAAAGATTGTCCTGTGAATAATCCAGCGTGCTCGCCCGTTTTTGCAGGCAGGCCTGATCCACCTGATAACGCTGTTGATAATCTTTAGAAAGCCAAATGAGCATCGGGACATGTTTTTGCGTATCCGGCGCAATGGAATACGGCAGACCGTGTAAATAAACGCCATTTTCACCCAATGATTCGCCGTGATCGGAAAGATAGACCAGGCTGGTGGTGAATTTATCCTGATGAGATTTCAGCAGGTTAATGGCTTTATCTACAATATAGTCCACGTACAGCACGGTATTATCATAGGTGTTGATCAACTGCTGTTGGGAACAGTTCTGAATTTCGTTAGTGTCACAGGTTGGGGTAAATTTTTTAAACTGCGGTGGATAACGGTTGTAATAGGTTGGGCCGTGGCTGCCGATGGTATGTAATACAATAACGCCATCGCCTTTCAAATGGTCGATATAGTCTTCCAGACCGTGAAATAACACTTCATCATAGCACTCGCCGTCGATACATTGTCCGGGCAGGTTTAGCTCGGTGACATTTTGATGCGGAACGCGATCGCATGCGCCTTTACAGCCGCCGTCATTATCATTCCACAGTACGTTAATCCCCGCGCGCTGGATAATATCCAGTAGCCCTTCCTGGTGATGCGCCAGCTCTTCGTCATAATGTTTGCGCGGCATATCAGAAAACATGCAGGGAACAGAGATCGCGGTCGCCGTACCGCAAGAGGTGGTATGCGGGAAGTAGATCACATCGTCTTTTGCCAGCCGCGGATTGGTGTCGCGCGGATAGCCGCCAGGAGAGAAATCATCGCCGCGCGAGGTTTCGCCAACGATGAGAATCGTCAGGTTTTTGCGATCGCCTTTCAGCATTAATGGATTGCGATGGGCATCCTCGCCAATGCGTACCAGCGGCAAATTCGCCAGCCGTTGATGCGAATACCATGACCAACTGGCGACAATACTGTTCGATGGGCTTAACGCTTTGATCAACTGTTTATTATTTCGAAATAGCGAGGCGTAATCTTTATAGAAAAAGGCGGCGACCAGAATAACTAATAAAATAGAGATCAGGACGCTGGCCAGGCGGTAAAGCCCGCTACGTAAGCGCGGCGTCGCCGGGCGGATTTTGACCCAGAAGGCAATTACGGCTGCCAGAACGCCGCTTAATCCCAGCGTCAGCACCATTTGCGGCGTCATCAGCGCAAAGGTTTCCGCGGGCGTGGTATCCATCATATTGGCGATCATGGAGTGATCGATGATGATGCCGTAAGTCAAAATAAAATACTGCGCGGCAGCGCCGACCAGAATAAAAACGCAGGCCAGCAGTCGGTTTAGCCAAATAAATGAGGCCAGCGTCAGCACACTATTGACCACGCTAAACGCGACGACCGGCATGGAAATAAACACCAGTACATTGCGCAGCGAGTTTAACGGTAGGTCTTGTAGTACCTGCTTGTAGAACGCAATGTTCAGGCAGACGGCAATATAAAAGGAAAAAAGCAGAAGCCAGGCGATTTGCCCAAGAACAGGTCTTTTAAGAAAGCGCTTTAACATGTTGATGCGTCCATCGATTCGGTGACGCTAATCGTGACAAAGTAAAATTAAGTGAACCTTAAGAACTTAATGTTGGTGGTGGCCGGATAACCTGCGCTATCCGGCCTGTTGCGATAACATTAACTACACGTGGTCAATCCTGTTTAACCGGCGCATCCAGCGGATACGGGTTTTTATGAATGCGGTTGTAGTTCAACGCATACAGCGCGGTGATCACCATCAACGTGACGAACGACCACATCACTTCTTTGGCGCCGGAACCGATGACCGCCCAGATGCAATACACAAACGCGACGAAGGTAATCAGCAGATACAGCGGGCGCGCTTTACCAAAGTGACCGTGGCCCAACAGCAACAGCGCGGCACAGGTGTAAAGATAAGGCACCAGGGTGAAGATAACCGACACGGAGGAGACCAGACCAAACTCTTTCGCGGCGTTCGGCGACATACTGCTGAACTGGAAGATAGTCATCAGCACGCCGACGATAAGCAACCCAGCCACTGGCGTACCGGCTTTATTAACCCGCGCGAAGATTGGCGGGAAGAGACCATCGTCCGCCGCCGCTTTTGCGGTTTGACCGGCAAGCAGCGTCCAACCGCCGAGAGAGCCCAGGCACCCCGCTGCCGCACAGAAGGAAACAATAGCCCCTGCGGTATTGCCCAGCGCCATACGCGCCGCGTCACCGAAAGGCGATGCCGATACACGCAGCGCCGCGTTGGGGATCATCCCCATAATCGCCGTTGTGGAGAGTACATAGCAGACGGCGGCGATCAGTACCCCGCCGATGGTGGCGATAGGCACGTTGCGTTTCGGGTTTTTGACCACACCGGCCGCAACGGAGGCGCTTTCTACCCCGATGAATGACCATAACGTGACGTTCAACGTGCTTTGAATTGCGCCGAAGGTATTCATGCCGCTCACGTTCCAGGCCGCCATATAGGTTTCGCCTTTAAACCAGAACCAGCCGAAGACCGCAATCCCTACGATAGGCACCAGCGCCAGTACGGTAGCGACGGCCTGTACGCGGGTAATCATTTTTGGCCCGACGATGTTCAGCAGAACAAAAATCCACAGCACCGCGACGCAGGTAAGCGTTAATACCAGCGGATCTTTCAGAATCGGGAAGAAATAGCTCAGATAGCCGACGCCGATAACGACCATCGCGATATTACCGATCCAGCATGCCAGCCAGTACAGCACGTTCGTTTGATAGCCCAAAAACGGCCCGAAGCAGCGGCGTGCGTAGGCATAGGAACCGCCGGGACTGGGATCTAAGGACGACATTTTGGCATAAACCATCGACAGCGCCAGGGCGCCGATGATAGTGACCAGCCATCCGTAGATTGCAATCCCGCCAGTGGCCGCCAGATTGGCAGGGAGTAAGAATACCCCTGAACCCATAATATTCCCCGATACCATTAAGGTGACGGGGATTAGGCTCACTTTGTGAGCATCAGCATCCGAAGACATAATTTGGACTCCTGAAAAGGTGACTTCGTTACGATAAATTACGTCGTATCATACCCCCTCAGAATGCCGCTGAATTATATCGGAGACGGCTTATCGCCAATGCTGATATTATCGTGTCTTATCGTTGAGTGTAGAAAAATTAGGCAGCCGATCGTTCCCGATGTTGGCTAACATAATGCAGGGGGGTCATACCATAAAACTCTTTAAACACGGAAATAAAGTACGACGTGCTGTTATACCCACAAAGCTGTGAGACTTGAGAGATATTCTTCCCGTCCATTAATAATTGGTTTACGGCATAACGCATTCGGCAGGTCGTGATTATTTGGCTATAACTGGTACTCTCGTTTTTGAGCTTTTTCTTTAACAAACTTGGACTCAGGCACAGGCAGCTGGCAACGGCGCTCAGATTCCAGTCTTTATGAATATCGCTCTGAATGATGTGGTAAACGCTGTCACTGATGCGGCTGCGCAGCATGTGCATTAACAAAGAAATAAATTTTTTGTGGTCAAGAAAGCGGGATAAAACGGTGAAAAGGAGCGCACGGGTACGTTCAATAACAATTTCATCCAGTGTTTCCATCGCGCTGTAGCGGGCGGCAACCCTGAAGATGTCCGGCGTCAGACAGGTGGCGGTCAATAAGGGATCGGCGTTGCGTTGCCAGACGGGAAGATGTGAGAGATCTTTATTCAGGAATTGTAAATAGTCTTTAATATTATTGCGACTCACTTGTATTACTAGCACGCTATTTAATGATGAAATGTCAATAACGTTATTTTCACAAGCCAGAATGGCCATATGATTCGCTTTTAAACTGATTGGCTCCTTACCATTTACTCGTAACCATGTGTCTTTTTCGGTTAATAACACTATGCAAGGTTCGTTGCTGCAAATCCTCATACCCGAACTCCTGGAATATGAACATAAAATACCGGATCTCGCCAAACAGGAGAGATAACGGGGACTGAATCAATTGTGTGATGAATTGAACCTGCACTAAAATAACTTTCCTGAATAATATTACAACATTTGTACGATGAATTAGGGTGTACAAAAAGTTGTACGCGAGTGGAAACTTGTCATTTTTGTATAAAAAAAGCGCGGGATGGGGCCCGCGCAAAAAGGTATGACAGTATTATTGTTTTGCAGCAATACTCAGGGAATACATGCCATCCTCAAAAAAAAGACTCTTTGTGATTAGGCTTTCACGCACATAACGTGATATACGCCATCTTTAATTTCCGTGCCTTCGGTTTCATGCTCAAAGCCAGGGAAGTGATGATCCCAGGATTGCAGTGAGCGTAAGTAACCCACCTGCGGACTGTTTTCATCGCCAAAGTTTTCGCCGGAGAGCAGCATCGGGATTCCTGGCGGGTAAGGAATAACGGAGTTCGCCGCAATGCGACCCGGTAGATTTTCAATCGCCACCATTTCAATATTGTCGTTCACGATCGCGTTGTAGGCGTCGCGCGGGGTAATCTCCGCGACCGGCAGGGTGGAATAGGCGGCGTTGAGACGGGCGCCAGGGTTATTTTCACGTAGCCAGGCAAACATTTTATCGCCCAGGTCATGAATACCCATGTTCGCGTAAGTGTCAGGATAATCCTGCACCAGTTCCGGCATCACCTGCGCCAGCGGCGTATTCGCGTCGTAATGATGTTTGAAGGAACACAGCGTGTTGATCAGCGTTCCCCATTTCCCGCGAGTGACCCCCATAGAGAACAGGAACATAATCTGAAAGTCGGTGGTGCGGGTCGGCACGATACCGTGGCGGCCAAGCCATGCTGTGACCAGCGCAGCAGGTACGCCGGATGCTTCCAGTTCGCCATCGTCGCCCATACCCGGCGCCAGGATACTGACTTTAATCGGGTCCAGCATACTCCAGTTATCCGGCAGGTCTTTAAAGCCGTGCCAGGTTTCTCCGGGGCGCATGACCCAGCAGTTCTGGTCGGTGGCCAGCAGTTTTGCCGGCGCGTCGGCGAAGTCATATGTTTTACCGGTTTGTGGATCGGTGACGACGTCTTTATTCCACGGTTTAAAGAACCAGTCGCCTTCATCGGTAAACTCTTTATAAAGACGCGCCATCGCCTGACGGAAATCAACCGCTTCGTCAATCACCTCTTGAGTCAGGGACAGGCCGCTGTTACCGTCCATCATCGATACCGCCACATCGTTGGATGCGCAGATGGCATATAACGGAGAGGTGGTGGCATGCATCATATATGCCTGGTTGAAGCGGGAGAAATTCACCGCGCCACGGCCTTCACGGACGTGAATGTAGGAAGCTTGTGAAAGCGCATTCAGTAATTTGTGCGTGGAGTGGGTGGCAAACACGGTCGGACCGTTATGGTCGCCTGGCTCACCGCGCATCGCGTAGTGATCGCAATAAATCGGGTTGAAGCGCGCATAGCCGTACCATGCTTCGTCGAAGTGAATGCGATCGCTGGTTTTTGCCAGCAGATCCTGCGCCTCTTTGGCGTTATAGCATACGCCGTCATAGGTACAGTTGGTCACCACGCTGTAAGACGGTTTCTGTCCGGCTTTGGTTTTGGTCAGCGGGCTGGCGCTGATTTTTTTCTGCAAGGTTTCAGGCTGCATTTCCTGCGGGTAGATTGGCCCGATAATGCCGTAACGGTTACGGCTTGGCACCATATATACCGGTTTGGCCCCGGTGAGGATCAGCCCCTGCTCGATGGATTTATGGCAGTTACGATCCAGTACAACGACATCATTATCCGTCATACAGGCCTGCATAATAGTACGGTTAGAACCGGAGGTTCCGACAACCACGGACCAGGAGCGGTCAGCACCGAATACGCGGGCGGCGTTTTTCTCGCTTTCGCCAAACGCGCCGGTATGGTCGAGGAGTGAACCGAGCGTGGTACGCTCAATCCCCATATCGCTGCGGAACAGGTTTTCGCCATAATAATCGTGATAAAAGCGACCGGCAGGCGTTTTAGTGAAACCGACGCCGCCCTGGTGCCCCGGTGCCGCCCATGAATATTCATGAATGTCGCTGTATTTCATCAACGCGTTAAACAGCGGCGGTAACAGTTGCTGGCGATACCGGGTCATGGCGGCAACGGCGCGTCCGGCGATAAAGTCAGCGGTGTCTTCCAGAATCCAGGCGAATTCATCGACAAGCTCCAGCAGGTCGCGGTCCAGCGATGCCGTCGCTTTTTCCCTGTCGCCTAACAGGAAAACGGGCACGTTTTGCTGACGCTCGTGAAGCTTACCGATCAATTGCCTGACGCTCAGGTGCTCATCCGGTTGTTCCATTTGGTAGCTAAACATCAGACAGTCAATGGCTTCGTTCGCGGACAAGATGGCATAGCCGTCATCGAAGGATGTCGATTTAATGACGGTAACATTTTGTTGGCTCAAGGCATCCGCCAGACGCTCAACCGCGTTGCCAACCCAGGTGTCCTGATGCAGAAACTCACTTTCAACAATTAATACTTTCATCATCTTTTACCCGGTTATGGAGGCCGTGCAATTTACACCTTGCCGGCCCGCCGTATGAATGTGACGTGGGCAAGTATTACCCCGTCAAATAGGGGGTGTAAAGTGATGGAATAATGGTCAATTATTGATATTATGTTTTAATAAACAATGAGTTAATTATTGATATCGAGCGATTTTACCTGCCGTTTATCGACAGGTGAATTATTTTTTTGGCTGATAGTGGTATCCGGCTTTAGCCGGGCATCGTCTGGCGTCGTTGCTGGCTTAGCTTGCGGTATTGTTGCGGCGACATGCCGACAAATTTGCTGAAAGTACTGTAAAAACGGCTGCTGGATCGGAACCCGGCAGTCAGAGCGACATCGAGGATCGTTTTGTCAGTATCGCTCAATAAGGCACGTACGTGATTGATGCGCATCGCCGTGATGTACTGCTTCATCGTCAATTGCATAACCCGCTGGAATATTCCCATCGCGTAATTAGCATTGAGTTTGACATGCTCCGCGACGTCGTTAATGGTGAGTGCCTGATCGTAGTTATCGGCAATAAATCCCAGCATCTGGCTTACGTAAAACTGCGCATGGCGTGAGACGCTATTCTTGTGGGTGCGTGATGTTTTATTGAGCAAAATGGGTTGCCAGCCGGAAAGGCTAAAGCGTTTAAGCATCAGGCCGATTTCATCGATCGCCAACTGGCGAATTTGCTCATTCGGGCTGCTTGTTTCCTGCTGCCAGCGCAACACTTCAAAGGTGCTAAGCTGCTGGGTCGCCAGTGATTTAACCACCATCCCGTGCGTGACATGGTTGATAAGATCGCGATCCAGCGGCCAGGAGAGAAACAGGTGCATCGGCAAACTGAAAATCGCCATCTGGCGGCAGTTGCCGGGGCGGGTAAGCTGGTGTGGCGTACAGGCCCAAAACAGGGTGATATGCCCCTGCTTTATCTGCACGACTTCATTGTTGATTAAATACTCCACATCGCCGTCAAACGGAACATTCACTTCTACTTGCCCATGCCAGTGACTGCTGGCCATTCTGTGCGGCGGCCTCAGTTCAACGTCCAGTCGTTGATATTCGGAATAGAGCGACAGCGGGCTACGGGTTTGCTTTTCATCGCCGTTGCACATGTGCGGGTCGGGCGGGAGGAGGGGTATTGCTTGCGTACTCATCGTCACTCCATTTCCTGAATTATCAGAATTATGCGTCTTTAGCCGGGAGGAAACCGGGAGTCCGGACACAGAATCCGTCGATATTGTAGAGCGTAGCCTGACTTTCAGGCCGAATACTCTTCTTTTTACGCCATTTTGTCCCAAAAACTCAGATCTCCCGCGCGTCAGCATACGATCTGAGTTTTCGGGAATGCTCATCGGGGAAGACGGAGGTTTTCACCGGGAACGCGTGCCACCATGAAGATGTTCACTACTGTTCTGGAGAGTCATGATGACGGCACCCAAAATTACCTTTATCGGCGCAGGTTCTACGATTTTCGTTAAAAATATCCTCGGCGATGTGTTTCACCGCGAGGCGCTAAAATCAGCGCATGTCGCCCTGATGGATATTGACGAAACCCGGCTGGAAGAGTCGCACATTGTGGTACGGAAACTGATGGACTCAGCGGGCGCTTCTGGCCGGATTACCTGCCATACCCACCAGAAAGCGGCGCTACAGGATGCGGATTTCGTGGTGGTCGCCTTTCAGATTGGCGGCTATGAACCCTGCACCGTGACCGATTTTGAGGTTTGTAAGCATCATGGCCTGGAACAGACGATCGCCGATACGCTGGGGCCGGGCGGCATTATGCGCGCGCTGCGGACTATCCCGCATCTGTGGCGGATTTGCGAAGACATGACGGAAGTCTGTCCGAAAGCCACCATGCTCAATTACGTCAACCCGATGGCGATGAATACCTGGGCGATGTATGCCCGCTATCCGCATATCAAACAGGTCGGCCTGTGCCACTCGGTACAGGGAACGGCGGAAGAACTGGCGCGCGACCTGAATATCGATCCCGCCTCGCTGCGCTACCGCTGCGCCGGCATTAACCACATGGCGTTTTACCTGGAACTGGAGCGCAAAACGGCTGACGGGACTTATGTCGATCTCTATCCTGAATTGCTGGCGGCCTATGACGCCGGACAGGCGCCGAAGCCCAATATTCACGGCAATGAACGCTGCCAGAACATTGTGCGCTATGAGATGTTCAAAAAGTTGGGCTACTTCGTCACCGAATCATCAGAGCATTTTGCCGAGTACACGCCGTGGTTTATTAAACCGGGACGCGAGGATCTGATTGCGCGCTACAAGGTGCCGCTGGATGAATATCCGAAACGCTGTGTAGAACAACTGGCGAACTGGCATAAAGAGCTGGAGGAGTATAAAACCGCCGAGCGTATCGACATCAAACCGTCCCGCGAGTACGCCAGCACCATTATGAACGCTCTGTGGACCGGCGAGCCGAGCGTGATTTACGGCAATGTGCGTAATGAGGGGCTGATTGATAACCTGCCGCAGGGAAGCTGCGTGGAAGTGGCTTGTCTGGTGGATGCCAACGGCATCCAGCCGACGAAGGTGGGGACGATCCCTTCTCATCTGGCGGCGATGATGCAGACCAACATCAACGTGCAAACGCTGTTGACCGAAGCCATCCTCACGGAAAACCGCGATCGCGTGTATCACGCGGCGATGATGGACCCTCATACCGCGGCGGTGCTGGGTATCGAAGAAATCTATGCGTTGGTTGACGATCTGATCGCCGCGCATGGCGACTGGCTTCCGGCCTGGTTACGCCGTTAATCTCCAGCCGCGCTGGATGGCAGATCCGGCACCATCATGGGCTTGATTGTCAATGCCACGTAGCGTGAAAGCGTAGCGCCATCCGGCAATTAATCGATAACGCGGCCCGGGAGAACGCCGGGCCTGCCAGGTTATTTCGCGCAGTTAGCGCACTGATTGCTGACAATCTGCTGGAAGAAATCGTTGCCTTTGTCATCCACCAGGATAAAGGCCGGGAAATCTTCTACTTCAATTTTCCAGATAGCTTCCATGCCGAGTTCCGGATACTCGACGCACTCCAGATGTTTAATGCTCTGCTGTGCCAGAACCGCCGCCGGGCCGCCGATACTGCCCAAATAAAAGCCGCCATGTTTTTTACAGGCATCGGTGACCTGCTGACTACGGTTGCCTTTCGCCAGCATGATCATACTGCCGCCGTGGGATTGCAGCAGATCGACATAAGAGTCCATTCGGCCTGCGGTGGTGGGGCCTAATGAGCCAGATGGATAACCTGCCGGGGTTTTTGCCGGACCTGCGTAATAGATGGGATGGTCTTTAATATACTGCGGCAGGTCTTCGCCGGATTCAATACGCTCTTTTAGCTTCGCGTGGGCGATATCGCGACCTACGATAATGGTGCCCGTCAGCGACAGGCGAGTCGAGACTGGGTACTGCGATAGCTGGGCGAGGATCTCTTTCATCGGACGGTTGAGATCGACTTTCACCGCGTCGCCTTCGCCCGCCTGACGCAGCGCTGGCGGAATATACTGGCCCGGATTGTGTTCCAGTTTTTCGATCCAGATGCCTTCGCGGTTGATTTTCGCTTTGATGTTACGGTCGGCCGAGCAGGAGACGCCCATCCCCACCGGACAGGAAGCGCCGTGACGCGGCAGGCGAATTACGCGAATATCGTGGGCGAAATATTTCCCGCCGAACTGGGCGCCGAGGCCAAGTTTTTGCGCTTCTTCCAGCAGTTCCTGTTCCAGGTGGAGATCGCGGAATGCCTGGCCGTGCTCGTTACCTTCCGTCGGCAGCGCGTCGTAATAGTGGGTGCTGGCGAGTTTAACGGTTTTCAGCGTGCTTTCCGCCGAGGTGCCGCCAATGACAAAGGCGATATGGTATGGCGGACAGGCCGCAGTGCCCAGCGTGCGCATTTTCTCAACGAGGAAGTTTTTCAGCTTGCCTGGGGTGAGCAGCGCTTTGGTCTCCTGATAGAGATACGTTTTGTTTGCTGAACCGCCGCCTTTCGCCACGCAAAGGAACTTGTACTCGTCGCCATCGACGGCATAGAGATCGATTTGCGCTGGCAGGTTGCTGCCGGTATTGACCTCTTTGTACATATCCAGCGGCGCGTTCTGCGAGTAGCGCAGGTTATCTTCGATATAGGTATTAAACACGCCTTTGGAGAGCGCGGCTTCATCACCGCCGCCCGTCCAGACGCGTTGGCCTTTTTTACCCATGATAATCGCCGTGCCGGTATCCTGGCAGGTCGGCAGAATGCCTTTGGCGGCGATCTCGGAGTTTCTCAGAAATTGCAACGCCACATATTTGTCGTTTTCGCTGGCTTCGGGGTCATGGAGAATGGCGGCGACTTGCTGCTGGTGTTCAGGACGGAGCATAAAAGACGCATCATGGAAGGCCTGTTGAGCCAGCAACGTTAACGCCTGCGGCTCAACGTTGAGGATAGATTCTCCGTTGAATTCACTGACGCTGACATAATCGGAGGTGAGCAGATAATACTCTGTTTTGTCCTCTCCCATCGGGAAAGGTGCCTGATAGATAAACTCTTTTTTCGACATGTGCTTCCAGCCTAATAGTAAGAAAATGTATTAAGAGCCTCATGGGCCAGGCTCTAAGTCGCGCGCCGCGCATAACCGGGCGGCGCGCGCGGCCATTACAGGAATCCGTACATTGCGGCAAAGATCCAGCCAAAGACGCAGGAGACGCTCACGCCAATCAAACCCGGCAGAATGAAGCTGTGGTTAATGACGAAGCGGCCAATACGGGTTGTGCCGGAACGGTCAAACTGAATCGCCGCCAGATCGCTTGGGTAGGTCGGCAGGATATAGTAGCCATAACATGCCGGCGCAGAGGCCACGATATACGCCGGATCGACACCGATAGCCAGCGCGACGGGAACAATCGCCGCCAGCGCCGCCGCCTGGGAGTTAACAAACTTGGAGACCAGCAGCAGAACGATGGCATAGGCCCACGGATACTCTTTGACCATTTCGCCCAGCACGCCCTGAATTTCCGACATATGCGCGCCGAACATGGTTTCCGCCATCCAGGCGATCCCGTATACCGCGACAATCGCAATCATACCGGAACGAAAAACTTCGTTTTTTGAGATAGACGCAGGATTGGTTTTGGTCAGGATGATAATGAGCGCCCCGGTCAGCAGCATGAACATCTGAATGACCAGCACCATCGACAACGGTTTGCCGCCGAAGGTTGGGCGTAAGTCGGAGTCCGCGCCCAGGAGAGCGACCACGGCAATCGCCGCCAGGAAGATCCACATCGCCAGCCAGTTGCTTTTCGGCAGTTTTTTATCCAGCAGCGTCGCGGTATCGCCGTACACGTACTGACGGTTTTCCGGTACGGAGATAAATTTCTGAAACGCTTCGTCTTTATCCAGATCTTTACCGCGGAACCAACTAAAAATACCGATTGCCAGGATACCGAGCAGGGTAGACGGGATGGTGATCGACAGCAGATCGAGGAACTCCAGATGTTTGCCGTCAAATGTCACGTTGCCCAGCATCGCTACCAGAGAAACAACGGCGACGGAAACCGGACTGGCGATGATGCCCATTTGCGCGCCGATAGAACTGGCCGCCATTGGACGTTCCGGACGGATATTATTCTTGATCGCCACGTCATAGATAATCGGCAAAATGGTGTAGACCACGTGGCCTGTCCCACACAGAATCGTCAGGGTACAGGTGACGAACGGCGCCACAATAGAGACGTATTTGGGGTTGCGACGCAGCAGCTTTTCGGCAATCTGCAACATCACATCCAGCCCGCCTGACGCCTGCAACGTTGCCGACGCGGCGACTACCGCGATAATGACCAGCATTACGTCAACGGGCGGTTTACCTGGCTGGAGATGGAAAACAAACACCAGAATGACCAGACCGATACCGCCCAACAACCCGAGCGCGATCCCGCCCTTTCGGGCACCATAAAACAGACATATTAATATTATGAGAAGCTGTATACTAAATAACATTTTTATTTATCCTCGCGATAAACCCAGTCAATTTTGATAAATGGATCACAGTCATCTTCTGATTTTTGTGAATGAACATCAGGAAATGGCGAATATTCAATGCGCCAGTGGCGACGATTAACGATTAAGCGTTTTACAGAGTTGCTTTAAGTAATTATTTTCTTGCGATGGTGATGTTCAGAGGGAAGCACCCTCTGGCGATGGGCAGGTGGAGTCAGCGAGAGCAGTAGATTATGATTTGTCTGTTTTAAAAACAGGCGTTTATTATTTGATTTTTGTGTCTCGCCATCAGGTAAATCACGAGATAAAGCGAACAGAATGTGACTTATGTGATCATTGTCACGCCATTTTTTTAAATTATTAGTATGGCGTGTGGAGACGCGTATCTGCTCACCAATATACGTATTGTCCATAGGCGTAGCACAAGCTCCATTGCTACAAACATAATTTTATTTAAGTGTCAGGAAAACTCCGGACAAATCCCTTTTTTAATAAAAATACACACTCTCTGCATGGGATAATACTTAATTAACTTTTGTTATCGTTTTGAAATTAAAAACAGCGCATAGCGCTGTAATAATAAGAAATAACGTTAACAGGCCTGGATTGAGTATATTTGATCTGACACAATTTCCCTGTTTTGTTATTAATGTGATAGCGTTTTTATTGGCATTGTTATAATAAATGTTACCAGGATATAACGCTTCGCGCCGGTTTTATGCGGTATCCTTACTGACAATATTGTTTCAGTAAAGAGTAATGTTCTGGCTGAACGCGGTAGCGGTAAACCGGCCTGCCGGTCACGCCGTAATGAATACTGGTAAACAAGATATGGCAATTCACCAGCCAGATAAGATATTTACGGCAGGAGACGCGAGAGATATTCACTTCGTTGGCCAACTCGTCGGTAGAAAATTCCTGCTCCTGATGCGCATCAATCCACTGGCATAAGGTGCGTAGCGTTTGCTGCGTCAGCCCTTTTGGCAGCCGGCGAGGCTCCTGCTCGCTGGATGAATTGCCGTGAATGAGCAGGTCAAGCTCAGACTGTTCGTAATACTGGCGTTTTTCCATCGCCGTTTTCTTACGTAGCCAGCCGGTCAGCGCTTCTTCAAAGCGCGTGGCCTGAAAAGGCTTGATCAGATAATCCACCACGCCGTAGTGAAGCGAATCTTTAATGGTGGCGGCGTCAGCGGCAGAAGAAATGACAATAACGTCGCTTTTGCAGCCTGCGCTGTGCAGGACAGGCAGCAGATCCAATCCATTTTCCTGCTGCATGTAGATATCCAGCAGGATGAGGTCAATGTGATTTTCACTGTTGAAGATAAACTCTTTCGCTTTTTCCAGCGTCGAAGCGGTTCCACAACAATGAAAACCGGAGATTTGCGCGACATAGCGGCGATTTAACTCCGCGACCATCGCATCGTCATCGACAATTAATACATTGATCATAGGCTGGTCCTTTTTCCATCCCAGGGTAACTGTACAAAAAATTGTGTGAAGATCCCAGGCTCGGACTCCACGGAAATTACGCCGCCAAGCGCTTCAACCTGCTGTTTAACCAGCGCTAAACCGACGCCGCGTTCGGCGCCTTTCGACGAGACGCCTTTTTCAAAAATCGCGTCGATGCGCTCAGGTTCGATACCCGGACCGTCATCGCTCACTTCGCAATGCAGCCAGCCATGGCGGTAGTGCAATGAGACGCTGATTTCGCCGCCGGATTCCTGGCTCAACGCTTCCAGTGCGTTTTCAATCAAATTACCCAGCGCCGTAATCAGCGCCGTAACCTGATCTTCATTGTTATTATCCGGTAACTGGCTGTCGCTGCTTATCACCAGACTGTGCCCGAAATCAGAGGCGCGAGTCATCTTACTGAGCAAAAAGCCAGCGATAATCGGCGACTTTATTTTACCCAGCAGCAAACCGATCTCTTCCTGATAGTTATTGGCCGTCTTGATAATATACGCTTCAAGCTGCTTATAACTCTTCAGGTGCAATAATCCCAGAATCACATGTAATTTGTTCATGAATTCGTGGGATCGTTCACGGAGCGCATCCGCGTAGTTCACCATCCCGTCCAACCGCTGCATCAGTTGGCGAACTTCTGTTTTATCCCTGAAGGTGGATATCGCGCCGATAATTTCGCCGTTGCTGCGCACCGGAACGGTATTCACCAGCAGCAGACGGCCTTTGACGATGATCTCTTCATCGCGGCGCGGCGTACCGTCACGCAACACTTCGCTAATGTCTACCACCTGCGACCAGGCATGACTCAGGGTGGATAATCTGGCGTCATCCTGCGTTTTTCGATAATCGAGCAGCGCCTGCGCCGCATGGTTAATCAACGTGACTTCGCCGCTATCATCAACGGCGATAACGCCCTCTTTGATTGACTGCAGCATCGCCTGGCGTTGTTCAAACAGGGTTGAGATCTCATAGGGTTCGAGGCCAAACAGGATTCGTTTTAGCACTTTGACCAGCGCATACGTGCCTAATAACCCCACCAGAGCGCCGAAAAGAATGGACCAGATAATACTGCCGCGGCTGTTGTTGATCTGCTGCGTAACGTGACTGAGTTCCAGTCCAATCGCTACCACGCCGATCTGCCGGTGGCGTTCATCATAAACCGGTGTGAAAACGCGCAGCGCTTTGGCAAGAAAGCCGCGATTAATGGCAACGTTTTCCTTTCCCTGCAGCGCGAGCAGAATATCATCGCCTTTGAACGGTTGACCGATTCGCTGCGTTTCTGGGTGCGAATAACGGATGCCCTGCATATTGGTCACCACAATAAACAAAAAGCCATTATGCTGGCTCACCGCTTCGGCGAGCGTCTGAATGCCGCTTTCCGCAGGCGGTTTTTTCAGCCCCTCGCGAACTGCCGGAGAGTCCGCCAGCGAGCGAGCCACCGCCAGCGCTTTATCTGCCAGCGCGTCGCGCGTCATGCTGCTGATTTGCGAAAAATAGATCAGATGGACCACAACGAGCACCGAAAACAAAACGGCGCTGACCATCAGAATGACGGTAGTGCCGAGTTTCATGGGGCGTTTGCGTAACGCCCGGCATGGCAGGGAGTGTTTCATAGTGGACCTGAGCGGACGAATCGTAAGGTTATTATCCCTGATGAGGCGTCTAATTCAAAGGCATAGGCGATGTTGCTCCAGTGTTGAAAAGCCCGTCTTACCTTGCAGGGGGCGCTACCTGCTCATGTCGACTGGCAAACGTCATGTCGTTAATTAATATCGCCGGATACCGTGATGGATAATTTATTTTCATCAGAATTGCATAAAATAATTTTTCATTAATTTTTATAATAATGTATGCGGTATCACGTTTTATTTTTACTGACGTTCAGAATGCGTTTGATCACAATCAATCAGCGCTAATGTTTAATCTATTATGATTGGTTTTCATTACATATTATGAATAATTATGGAAGCAATGTGAGAAATAAAAAATGGAAATAAAAAAATGGCTGAACACAACCATAACCCGACGTGATGCTATTGTCGCTACTGCAAAAGTAGGGGCGGCGGTGACGCTAAGCCAGGCGATTACGCTGCCTTTTGCTACCACTGCCCAGGCGCAGGATACCCCGATACCGAAGGATGCCAACGACGAAACCGTCAGGCACAGCGCCTGTCTGGTCAACTGTGGCAGCCGATGCCCGCTTAAGGTTATCGTGAAAAATGATCGCATTGTGCGTATTGAGCCGGAAGACGCGAAAGATGACGCGGTATTCGGCGAGCATCAGATTCGTCCCTGCCTGCGTGGGCGTTCCAGTCGCTGGCGCGTCTATAGCCCGGATCGCATTAAGTATCCGATGAAAAGAGTGGGAAAACGCGGTGAAGGAAAATTTAAACGTATTTCATGGGATGAGGCCACGGCCTTTATTGCCGCGGAATTAACGCGCGTTAGCGAACAATATGGCCGGGAAGCTATTTATTATAATTATCAATCCGGGGCATATTATCATACGCAGGGCAGGCCCGCCTGGATAAGATTATTAAATCTCACTGGCGGTTATTTAAATTATCACAACACCTATTCCACGGCGCAAATCGCCACCGCCACGCCCTATACCCACGGCGATTATGTCGGTAGCCATTTTACGCAGATCGCGCATTCCGATCTGGTGGTGCTATTTGGCCTGAATCTCTCAGAAACGCGGATGTCCGGCGGCGGTCAGGTTGAAGAGTTGCGCCGGGCGCTGGAGACCTCGAAAGCCAGAGTCATTATTATCGATCCGCGCTATACCGATTCAGTGATTACCGAACACGCCGAATGGCTACCGATTCGCCCAACCACGGACGCTGCGTTAGTCGCCGGCATAGCGCATACGCTGATTACCGAACAGCTTCTCGACGAGGCGCTGGTAAACCGCTATTGCGTCGGCTATGACCGTAGCACCTTGCCGGACACGGCTGCGCCTAACGCCAGCTATAAAGATTATGTTCTTGGCACGGGCGATGACGGTATCGCGAAAACCCCGGAATGGGCGGCGGATATCACCGGTATTCCGGCAACGCGTATTCGCCAACTGGCACGCGAAATCGCCTCGGCGCGCGCCTGCTATATTTGCCAGGGCTGGGGGCCGCAGCGTCATGCCAACGGCGAACAAACCGTGCGTGCTATTCAGACGCTGCCAGCGTTAACCGGCCACTTCGGGCGGCCCGGCACCAACAATGGCAACTGGCCTTACGGTACGCCGTATGGCGTGCCATTGTTGCCCGTCGGTAAGAATCCGATCACAACCTCTATTCCTTGCTATCTGTGGACGGACGCCATTCAGCACCCGGAGAAAATGACCGCGACGACAATGGGCGTGAAAGGCGCGGACAGGCTAAAAACCGGAATTAAGCTGTTTTTCAACCAGGCCGGTAATACTTTGCTGAATCAGCACGGCGAAACAAACCGCACCCGTCAAATTCTCGCGGATGAATCGCTGTGTGAAACCATTATCGTGATTGAAAACCATATGACGCCCAGCGCGATGTATGCGGACCTGCTTTTGCCAGAGACCAGCTATCTTGAGGCGGAAGACCTGGTGGACAGCTCCTATGCGGCGGGATCGCATAACTATATGATTGCGATTCAGAAAACCGTTAAACCGATGTGGGAAGTGCGCAGCACGTATGACATCTGCGCGGATATCGCCGGGCATCTTGGACTGCGCGAGCAATATACCGAGGGCCGAACTCAGGCGCAGTGGGCGGAGATGCACTATCAGCAGATCCGTGAAAAACGTCCATACCTGCCGGAGTGGAGCGTGGCGAAAGAGATGGGTGTGATTGACCAGCGTATCGCTACCGAGCAGCAGAGCCTTGCGTTTGCCGATTTCCGCGCCGACGCCGAGGCTAATCCACTCTCCACGCCGTCGGGCAAAATTGAAATTTACTCCCAGGCGCTGGCGGATCTGGCGCAAACGTGGACGTTGCCAGAAGGCGAGCGAATTCCCGCATTGCCGGAATTTTGTCCGGCGAAAGAGTCGCATCTTAACAAAGCGCTGACGGCGAAGTATCCGTTACAGTTAAGCGGCTTCCATACCAAAGGGCATACCCACTCGACCTACAGCAATGTGCTGATGCTGCATGAGGCAGTGCCGGATGAAGTCTGGATTAACCCGATTGACGCCAGCGCCCGCCAATTGAAGTCCGGCGATCGGGTGCATGTATTCAATGACCGCGGCGTGGTGGAGCTTCCCTGTAAAGTGACCCAGCGCATTTTACCCGGCGTGGCGGCGATGCCGCAGGGCGCGTGGACGCAGCTTGACGGCAACGGCGTTGATGTCGGCGGCTGTATCAATACGCTGACCAGCCACCATCCTTCGCCGCTGGCGAAAGGCAATCCGCAGCATACCAATCTGGTTGAAATTAAACGCGCTTAAGGAGTGATGTACGATGAAACAGTATGGCTTTTATGTTGACTCCTCGCGCTGTTCAGGCTGTAAAACCTGCCAGGTAAGCTGCAAGGATAATAAAGATCTGGATGTCGGTCCGAAACTGCGCCGCGTCTATGAATATGGCGGCGGAAGCTGGGTGAAAGAGGGGGAAAGCTGGCATCACGACACCTTTACCTACTACCTCTCTATTGCTTGTAACCATTGCGATGAGCCGGTATGTGTCTCCGGCTGTCCGACCGGGGCGATGCATAAACGCAAAGAAGATGGTCTGGTCGTGGTGGATGACAGCGTATGCGTCGGCTGTCGCTATTGTGAAATGCGTTGCCCCTACGGCGCGCCGCAGTTTGATACGCAGGCGAACGTGATGCGTAAATGCGACGGTTGTCTTGACCGACTGGAGAACAATCTGCGCCCTATCTGTGTGGATTCTTGCCCGCAGCGAGCGCTGGATTTCGGCCCTGTCGATGAATTACGGGCAAAATATGGCACGGAGAATCAAATCGCGCCGCTGCCTTCGGCGTCGTTCACCCATCCTAACCTCATTATTAAACCGCATCCGAAAGCGAGACCCACGGGCGATACGGAAGGCGCAATCATGAACATTCGGGAGGTGCGCCATGCATGAGTTACCGCTGGTCTTTTTTACGGTCTTTACCCAGAGCGCGGTCGGCGCGTTTATTCTGCTGCTGATTGGCGGCGCAATGGGGCTGGTCGCGCCGCGGCGCAAGGCTATTGGTCTGTTCTCGGTGATGTGCCTGTTTGGGCTGGGCGTCATTATCGGCACCTTCCACGTCGGGCAACCGCTGCGTGCGCTGAATATGCTGCTGCGCGTCGGACATTCGCCGATGAGTAACGAGATTGTCTTGTCGGCGGCTTTTGCGGCGCTCGGCGGGCTGGGGGCGCTCGGTTTGTTGCTGAACCGGGCGACGCCGCTGTGTAACGCGTTGGTCTGGTTGGCGGCGATAGTCGGAGTTGTCTTCTTATACGCCGTTCCGCAGATTTACCAACTGCCGACGGTGGCGACCTGGCGTTCATCTTACACCACGGCAATGATGATATTGACGCCGTTGATTGGCGGCGGCGCGTTGGCGGCATTGTTTGGCGTGCGCCGTCTGGGGCTACTGGTCAGCGTGTTGGCGATTTTGGTGAGCTTTTGTCTGCGCCCGGGCTATATGGCGACGCTGATGAGCGCCGATAGCGCTCTGACCGCTGCGCAGCATAGCTGGTTTACCGCCCAGGCGATATTGCTGGCGGCGGGCGTGGTCGGGGTGGTGGTCTGCGCGCGCCTGAAATCGAGCGCTGCGGTGCTGGCCATGACGGCTGTGGTGGTTATCGCGGCGGAGTTGGCGGGTAGGATTGCGTTTTACAATCTGTGGACGTTGCCAATGTAGTTTTTTGCCCGGTTTATGCCATGTAAGCCTGATAAGCGTAGCGTCATCAGGCGAAATATTTCAGGAGCTATTGCTATGCCTTCCCGTGCTGTTTTGCCGCGTATCCTCGGCGCACTGTTTTACTTCTCCCCTGAGAGGCCGGAGGTGAAAGCGTTGTTCGACTGTTTGCCAACGTTGCCTGAGCTTTACCCCTGGCGCGATCGCGGACATATTGAATCACTGTGTGCGTCATGGTCGCTACCGGATGATGATGCGCTTACATGGCAATTTTCCGTGTTGTTTGAAGGCCAGGGAAAGATGCCCGTCCCGCCCTGGGGATCGGTCTATCTGGAAACAGATAATTTGCTGATGGGGGAAACCACCGCCGATTATCGAGCTTTTTTACAGGCGCAGGGCATGGTATTCACTGACCGTGAACGCGAGCCGGAAGATCAGTTTGGCCTGATGCTATTAGCCTGTAGCGATCTGCTGGCACGAGGCGACAACGTGGCGGCCAACCGGTTACTGGAGGCGCATCTGCTGCCCTGGGGATTCCGCTATCTGGAATTGCTGCAACGCAATACCGTTAGCGCCTTCTATGCCCGGCTTGCCATCGTAGCGACCTGTTATTTGCAGGATGTTCAGCAGCAACAGGGACTACAGCCTGAGAATAAACGGTTGTTTTTCTGAGGTATTGGTCAGGTTTTGATGGCGTGCCATAATGCTTGTGCCGCCATCGTGCCCGCTGTTGCGTCAGCGGGCACAGTTTACTATTACAGCTCCGGCGTCTTTTTGAAACCGGTCAGCATCAGCACCAGGCTCTGTTTTGAGTCCGCTGGCGTGAAATCGTAGTGATTTCCCTGACGGTCGCCGCCGATATACCAGGATATTTCCGTTTTCCCTTCCGCCAGCGCTTTGCGCACCGCTTTATCGACATCAACCATGCGATACTCATGTGAATGGTTTAGATATAACACGGCATCGGAACGGTAGTTGATCGCCGGTTTATTGTTCCAGGACACGGTACTGGTGTGCCAGTCACTGCTGGTCGGGTAAAAGAAAATTTGATCGGCGCCGTTCGTTTCCGTTTTGCCGCCAAAAAGGCGAATACGGTATTTGAATAGCGAAGCGTCCATATTGGCAGGCAGGGGCGGGATCTTAAATTTCACCAGCGTGAGCGTTTCCGGGTGCTGCGTGCGTCCGCCATTTGTCCAGTCATCCTGTACGTACAAGGTATCGACGCTGGCATGAGGCTTGTCGTCTTCGCTGCTTATCCAGGTATTTTCTTCCGCTTTACTGTAGGCGTAAGGAACCGTAGTGCCGCAATCCAGTCCCTGATTCATACACAGATCCGTCATAAACTGCGCGCCATCTTCCGTCCAGCCATTCATAAAATCGGCATGGGCGGTATAAAGACTTCCCCAGCGCTCTTCCCGGGTTTCGCCATGCATTACCGGGTCCATCGACAATTCCACTTTGGACGTATCCAGCGAGGAGATCTGCGGGAGTACCCAGGCGATGTTCATATTAACCGTCGGGATTTTGACCGGATAGTCTGCGGAACATTTCCCGTGGTCGGCATAGATAGCATTATTGTGGCTATGGGTCGGTTTCAGGTTGACGCCATCCCAACAGTTGGGGAAAGCGATCCCGATATTAAACTGGACGGCATCGCCCGCTTTACGCAGGCCGCATATTTCGCCTACCTTGTTGGTGTAACCTTTGCCGTTGGCACATAAAAAGGTGATTGCGGAACTGGGGCCAGTACCGTGATGATCGCCTGCCAGTAACTCCAGCCCGGCCGGGAATGGATGGAGCGGATATTGCGCTACATTTGTGGATTGATAATAGGTCTTTTGGTAGGCCGGTTTTACGATTTCACCATCGGGTAATTTCATGGACGGCGCCCAGTAAGCGGAGCTGTCGGCTTTATTATCACAGGTGGTATCTGGTTGCGCGCGCAACGTCTGGTAGGTAGAGACCGCGTCGGTGTGGGTGTTGCCAAAAAAGTCATGCCACATCGCCTGATTCGCTTTACCAAACATCATAATCGCGTCATCGCCCAGCGTGTGGTGATAGCCGCACACGACATGCGCCTGAGGACCAGCATGGGCCGGGAATACGCCAGCGGCAACGAGCGTAGCCAGGCTGACGGTAATAAGGTTGAGTTTCATTTTTTTGCTGCCCGGTTGAATAGAAGTGGGAGCAGCAATAGCAGATCAGATTGCGGTGTTACATCTCATTAATTATCACTTTTTGTCATTTGCCCTGCATACAGGGGCGAATTTGCAGACGTACTATTTAAATAATTAGCCGAAACTACCCTCCTCTTGATTATGTCAATTTACAAAAAGGGTACGTTAGTGATTAAAATCGGGCTTTTTGTGATAACCCTCACTATTTCATTTTGCCTATGCTAATGGCGCTCGCCATAACCGAATAACGATTCTATCGGACATCGGCTTTATTTTTAAGAAATGCGTTACGACATCAGTCGTGACGCGATCTGCTATGGATTTTTTATGAGATTACTAAAACGCGTTATTGTGGTTGTACTCTTGGGCGTGATTTTATTTATGGTCAGGGACGATATACGCTATGTTTATCAACTGATCCTCAAATATGGTGATAAACCCTCGGCGCTAGCACTGAGTAGCTATAAAGCGGTTATTCAGCAAAAACCAGTTGCAGGAGTTAAGAGTAACCTTTCAGGTTTGACCTACTCCGCCGAAGACAGGATGCTTTTCGCCGTTATTAATAATCCCCCTGAACTGGTCTGGTTAACGACAGAAGGGCAGCTGGTAGGGCGGATGCCGTTGCAGGGCATCCACGACCCGGAGTCTATTGCATGGAGTGGGGGCAACCAGTTCCAGATAGGCAGTGAGAAAGATGGCGCGGTCTATAAAACACAGGTGGATATTCAGCGCGGCGCCATGCAGATAATCTCCATGGTGAAGCTTGAGGGCTATGACAAAGCAAAAAATAAAGGGCTGGAAGGTACGGCATGGGATGCGAAAAATGAGAGATTATATGCCGCAAAAGAAAGAAAACCCATTATGATCAAAGAAGTAGAGATGAGCAAAAATGGTATCACCAGAGCGTTGCCTTCTGCCATCACTGCGAGTGTGAGCGATGTCTCCGGACTTGAATACCATGCCCCAACGGATTCGCTGTTAGTGTTGTCGGACGAGTCAAAAATGATTCTGGAGGTCAGTTCCGAGTGGCGGGTGCGCGATCGATTGTTCCTGACGGCGGAGTGGTCAGGGCTCAGAGATGATATCCCCCAACCAGAAGGGATTGCCATGGATAATGAAAATAATTTGTATATTGTGAGCGAACCAAATCTGTTTTATAAATTTTCATGTGATATACAGAATGACTAAAATGTATTTTTACTGCCACAGTATGCTAAAACAGAACAAGGTTATTAATACCATGATTTGACGATTTCTTGATTCGTTGATTTCGTTGATTCATTGTTGGGGATATTTATGTTTTACTTACCTCAGTAACGGATTACTTTGTGGTGTAGCGTAACGGTAATTGTCCTCCTCATATTTGCGGCAGCGTAGTCTGCCGCTTTTTTTTATAAATTAACTCTCTTCTGTAATAATGAACAGACAATAAATATTATTCTGTTTTTTTCAGGAGGCCTCCGAAGAGGCCTCGCATGGTGATGTTTAGTTATCAGGCATAATATTCTTCATCAACACTTACCGAATGCAATGTCGCCTCGCTAAGCAAAATCATTTCATCTACGCCGGAACTCTTGTTAACCGGATTTTCCGTCGGCGATGTACCTGTAAATGCTCCACTGGCGGTGGCGCTATTACCGGCGGGATCGGTGGCCGTTATGGTGTACTGATTCGCCCCCGACAGAATAGCGGATTGCGGAACAGAAACATGCCAGTTACCGGTATCGTTATCAACACTGGCGGTGTAGTCCGTATCGTTGACCGTGACCTTCACCTGAATATCCTGATGCGCCTCCACGACTCCCTTAAGGGTGACGGTATTATCCAGACTGCTAATAGTCGATCCCAACGTTGGTTCGGCGGGCGGTTGTGTATCAATAGTCAGCCGCTCGTTCAGCGTATTCTCATTCCCGGCAGCGTCTTTAGCCGTAATGGTGTAGTCATAAGCGCCATCATTGAGGGGCTGCTT
This sequence comes from Salmonella sp. 741265055_HSA, assembly GCF_046569525.1. Classification (NCBI taxonomy): domain Bacteria; kingdom Pseudomonadati; phylum Pseudomonadota; class Gammaproteobacteria; order Enterobacterales; family Enterobacteriaceae; genus Salmonella; species Salmonella sp. 741265055_HSA. Next base: position 58,946 of record NZ_JBKFSQ010000022.1, read on the forward strand.
AAGAGTAATTGTCCATTTTCCTGTTTCATCTGCAGTTGTTATAAAATCCTTATTATCAATAGTCAGCTTAATTGTTGCGTGCGCTTCTGAGGAGCCGATAAAGGTCGGTGTATTGATGTTAGTGATATTATCGCCTCCGGCGCCGATATCACTATTACCCTCCATGGAAAGTACTGGCGGTGTAGAATCGATCGTCAGCCAGCCGGTAGACAGCGAAGAGGCGTTTCCTGCCTGGTCTTTAGCCTGTACCGTATAGCGGTAAACACTGTCGTCTAACGCATCAGCATCCGGTAAGGTAAATTCCCATCTGCCGTCATTTTCGGCCTGGAATGTATACGTTTTTTGGTTGAGTGTCAGAATAATCGTTGCTCCGGGTTCTGTTGCGCCAGTAAATGTCGGCGTTTTATCACTGGTGATGTTATCTCCCTTATCGCCGGTATCTGAATTCTCGGTAAGCGCGCCAGTAGTAGGCGAGGGTGATGTAGTGTCAATGGTAAGCGAACCGCTGGTTGGCGTAGACGTATTTCCGGCGGCGTCTTTTGCCTGTACCGTATAAACATACGTATCGTCAGGCAGCGCATTTTCTGGCGGCAGTGTGAAACGCCATGCGCCGTGATCATCGGCCTGGATCTCATACGTTTTATTGTTAATGGTAAGAATGATGATCGCGTCAGGCTCTGTCGTACCGGTAAAGGTCGGCGTACTCACGCTGGTAATGCCATCATCTTTAGTTCCCGTATCTGTATCGTCAGACAGTTCTCCAACGACAGGTGCTGGCGGTGTCGTATCGATAGTTATCGATCCTGTGAAGGACTCAGAGGTCGTACCCACCATGTTTTTACCATGCAGCGTAAAGCTATAGGAGCCGTCGTTCAGCTTATCTCCAGCAGGTAAGGTAAAGCGCCAGGTCCCATCATTGCTCACCGGCACGTCGTAGCTTTTATTATTGATGGTCAGAATAACGGTGATATTCGGTTCTGCCGTACCGCTGAAGGTGGGAAGATCCGCACGGGTAATATTATCTCCGGTGTCGCCTGTATCCGACTCGATAGCCAGCCCGCCGTTTGGAACGGCCGGGAGGGTGAGATCGATGGTTATGCTGCCGTGAGCCGTTGCGGAGACATTGCCTGCGGCGTCGGTGGCTAACACGGTATAGGCATAGTTACCGGCTGTGAGCGCATCTGCTGTGGGTAAAGTAAAGACCCATGTACCGTCGTCCGCCGTAGGACATTCATACGTTTTATTGTTGATAGAAAGTGTGATTGTCGCTCCTGGCTCCGCTTTACCGGTGAATTTAGGCGTAGTGATACGTGTGATATTGTCGTCAGCCACTCCCGTGTCATAACCGGGGGCCAGACTGGCCGTGGGGACTGTTGGCGGTGTCGTATCAATGATGAACGAGCCTGCCTGTTCTGCGGAGGTATTCCCGATAGCGTTTTTGCTCTGTAGGGTGTACTCGTAAGTGCCCTCAATAAGACTATCTTCTGCCGGTAATGTAAATTTCCAGGCACCGTCATTTCCTGCCTGGATCTCATACGCTTTATCGTTGATTCGCAGAATGACGACACTGTGAGGGTCAGCCTTACCGCTAAACGTCGGGGTGGTTACGTTAGTCGTGTTATCTGTACCGGTACTGGAATCCGGATCTTGTGTGAGGCCTCCCGTAGGGACTGTTGGCGCGGCGGTATTAATAATTACAGACCCCGCAGTGGATGCAGACTGATTTCCGGCGGCATCCTGGGCCAGAACGGTATACTGATACGTACCGTCTGGCAGCGAATGGCCTACAGGCAATGTGATTGTCCAGGCGCCGTCGCTTCCGGCTTGAGCGGTGTAGTCTTTGCCGTTAATCGTCAGTATTACGGTAGCGTTCGCTTCTGCCGTTCCTGCAAAGGTTGGATTCTTAATGTGGGTAATGTCATCACCCTTGACGCCGCTGTCTGCTATTTCCGCCAGGGCGGCGACGGGGGCGTCCGGAGGAGTGGTATCAATCGTAAAGGCGCCCTCATAGCGAGATTCGTTGCCAGCATTATCCGTGGCCAGAACCTGGTAGTTGTAGGCACCATCCGTTAGCGTGGTTGGTATCTGGAACGTCCAGTTACCTGACGCATCGACAGGAATGGGATAATTCACGCCAGCGTATACAATAACAATCGACGCGCCAGGCGTGGTTTTGCCCGACAGCACAGGCTGAGTGTTGTTGGTCACTTGTTCGCCCGTGACGCTGCTGTCGCTCCCGGCGTGTAACCCGGCATTTGCTGAGGGCGGCGTGTGTTGAACAGTGACATTACCGTTCACCTGTGCGTTGCTCATATTGCCGCTGGCATCCGTCACTGTAATCGTATACGGATAGCTGCCATCCGCTAATTTACCGGCTTCCGGCAGGGTAATGCTCCATTTACCATTCTCACCCACGACGGCGGTATACGTCTTACCGTTAATCATTAGCGTGACGGTTGCGCCGTTTTCTGTGACGCCGCTAAAGGTCGGCATCGTCTGATTAGTAAGATGACTGCCGGCTCCCCCGGTTTCGCTGGTAGTATCCAGTCCGCCGGTTAAATGGTCGGGAGCGGTGGTGTCAATCGTGATGGTTGCCGTCGACGATGTTGTATTGTTTGCACTATCGGTGGCAGTGACCGTGTAATGATAAGCGCCATCCGTTAAGGCGTGAGTCAGCGGGATAGCCCATTCCCCGTCTGCGTTCGCTGTGGTGATGTACCTGTTACCGCCAATTATGAGTGTAATAGTTGCATTGGCGTCAGCGGTTCCCGTTAGTGTGGGCGTGGTATTACTGGTGGTATTGTCGGCTTTCGTGCCGGAGTCCGTATCATGGCTAAGGCCGTTTATCTGAAGGTGCGATTCGCTATCGATAGTCACCTGCCCGGTCATTGGCGGCGATTGATTACCCGCTATGTCTTCGAGCGCGATCGTGTAATCATGGACGCCATCGCGCAATGGGTTGGTAATCGCCAGCATCCAGTTACCGTCCCGATCGGCTACGGTTTTATACGTTTTGCCGTCAATAGTGACGACGACCGTAACGCCAGCAGGCGCGGTGCCGGAAAAGTTAGGTTTTTTATTACTGGTGAGGGTATCGCTGGTATCGCCAGTATTGCTGTGAACATCCAGGCCGCCAGTTACCGAACCGGTGATGTTTCCACTTTGAATATTCAGCGTGCCGGTTGCTGGCGGGCTGATATTTTGCGCAAGGTCGATAACGGAGACGGTATAATTATGCGTACCCGTATTTAATGGCGTGGTGACGGCCACTTCCCAGAGTCCTGTATTGTCCGCTACGACCGTATATGTTTGTCCATCAACCGTAAGCGTTACTGTAGCGCCTGGTTTCGTTTTGCCTGTAAACACGGGTGTTTCATTGTTAGTGATAAAATCACCTAACGTCCCACTGTCCGTAGCGACGCTGAGCCCTACCGTTGTGGCTGGCGGCGTATTATCAATGACAAACTGGCCGGTAATGATGGATGAGGTGCCCGCTGTATTGGTGGCTGTCACGGTATAACTGTAGCTATTGTTGGCCAGATCGGGGAGAGGCAAAGTCCAGTTGCCATCAGCGGTAACGGTTGGCGTATAGATAACATCGTTGATTGTCACCGTCACGGTGGCGCCTGGCGTGGTTGTACCTTTTAACGTTTGATCGTTGTGATTACTCCAGCCATTGGCGATATTCGGATCGGCGGTTGTGTCCAGTCCTCCTGTCAGCGCCACGCTGGAAGTATCTACGGTAAGTGTGCCGGTAACAGGAGTGGAAGCATTACCGGCCTTATCGACGGTCGATATGGTGTAATCATAATTGCCGTCCCGTAGCGCTTCCGGTACGGTAAAGCTCCATTTACCGGCATTATTGGCGGTTACCGTGTAGGTTTGCCCGTTCAGCGTAATGGTTACTTTCAGACCGGCATCCGTGTGGCCACTAAACGTAGGTCTGGTGTTATTCGTGATGCCATCGTTCGGCGTACCGGTATCGCTGGTGTTGTCCAGACCACCAGTTAAATTCGGAGGTACGGAGTCGCGGGTGATTCTAATGGTGTAAGTAGTTTCCAAACCATAACTATTGGTTACGGTCAGGTTCCAGGTGAAGTATCCGCCCTGGGGGGTATCTGCCGGGAATTCTGACGCAGGCAACTGAATTTTCCAGTTGCCATCTGCGTCAACAACGGCAGTAAGAGGGGCAGGACCTCCTGCGCTCTTTCTGATAGTGATCGTATCGCCCGGATTACCGCGTCCGACGATAACCGGCGAGGCGTCCGTATAGAAAATAGTGTTAGTTGAGCCAGCGGTACCAATGAGATAATCTTCATGACCGCCAAATTGTGCATTAGGCGCGGTGACGACATTGCTAACTGAGCCATGAAATACGCCGCTATTCCCCGCACCATCGGTAGACGTTATGGTGTAATCGTAACGTGTGTCAGGAAGAAGATTTACATCCTGTAACCAGATTTGCCAGTTACCATTATCGTCTGAAGTGGTTGAGTAACGTTTTCCATTAATCTCTACAATAACTTCCCGATTGGGTTCTGCTTTTCCATTAAACGTCGGCATAGCCCATCGGGAGGCTGTAGGGTCATTTGGCGTCGCATCGTTGGGCCTAAGTCCCCCGGTAATTTCCGGCGGTGTATGGTCTATGGCGAAGGAACCGTTAAATGACGTGACCGAGTGTCCAATAATCTCAGTCAGTTTGTAGTGATATTCCCCTTCAACGAATGGCCCTCCCGGTAATGTAAACGTCCAGGTGCCATCGGCATTAACCGGAATAGTATATTCCTGCGCATTAAACTCAATACGTAATGTGGCGCCGATACTCGCTTTGCCGCTTAACGACGGTGAGGCATTTTGCGTCTGGTTATCGCCGACTACGCCAGTATCATCTTCGGGGGAAAGAAATCCGATCAGAGTACTGATTGTCACCGAGGCGGAGTGGGTGGTTTCTGTACCAAATTTATCCTTGAACGTTAGCGTATAGTCATGTATTCCTGAGCCCAGCGGAGCGCCATCGGGGACCGTAAACGACCACTTTGTCCCTCCGGCGGTAATCGTGAGCGGATAAGTCTTACCGCCGATGGTAATGGTGCCGCGCAGATTGTCGTTAGCCTCACCTCCGGCGATGGTACCCTCTAGCGTTGGGCGGGTCACGGATGTCAAATTATCGCCTTTGGTATCGCTATCCGTTTCAGCAGAGAGTCCGTTGGTGATAGTCAGTTTACGCTTACAAATATAAATGGCGTCAGAGTTTGTCGTGGTATTGCCTGCGGCATCGGTTGCCGTCATGTAAAAGCGAACAGTGTTATAACTGCCGTTATCCGCTACCAGCCCCGCAGGGAGAGTGAATTTCCAGGTGCCGTCGCTGGCGATATCCGTCACGTCGTAGGTTGTGTTATTAATACGAATGGTCAATTTTGAACCCGGTTCAACCCGTCCCGTCAATGTGGAGGTGAGATCGTTAGTCCAGTATCGGTCTCTGTCGCCCGTATCGCTGCTGCTGTCCAGCTCAGATCCTGTCAGCGTCGGCGGTTTATTATCAGTGATAACATTCCCTTTTGTAGAGGTTTGGTTTCCGGCTGTATCTGTGACGGTAAGGGTATAGCTGGCCGTGTGATTAGGCGGTAACCCCCAGGTCGGGCCTTGCAGCGTCCAGGTTCCGTTATGGTCTGCTGTGGTGTTAAGTGTTTGGCCATCTATATGTAAAGTGATCGTCGCGCCAGGCTCGGTTTTCCCGGTAAATACGGGCCTGGTCGATTGGGTGATCATATCCCCTTTGATACCGGTATCAGAATCGCTCGTTAAACCGACGATGGACATAGGATTAAGGGTATCAATAAAAACATTATTCGTGGCGATGGCGGAGATCCCGGTAGTGGTGTCCGTCGCGGTAACCGTATATTCGTTGAACCCTTCGTGCAATGGGTTAGTCACATCAATAGACCAACTGCCGTCGGCCGCCGCCGTTGTGGTATAACTTTGCCCTGCGATGGTCAGGACAATGACGGTATCCGGCGTAGCCTGCCCGACAATTTTTGGCGTATTGTTATTGGTAATATTGTCGCCCTTAGTGCCGCTATCACTATCTACATCCAACTGCGCCGTTACTTTAGGCGGCGTGATGCCTGATGGGACGTAATTAAAATTGCCCGTTATTGTTGCCGTGTTACCGGCAAGATCCTCTGAAGTTACGGTATACTCATTCAGGCCGGGAGCCGCATCTTTGGGTAAGGTCAGTTTCCAACTTCCGGCATTATCTACGGAAGCCATATAGGTCGCGCCTTTAATGGTGACGGTGACGAGGCTGCCGGGTTCGGCCATACCGCTGAGCGTTGGGCGAACAAGCTGGGTAGTCGTATTCCCCACAGTCCCTTCCATCACGCTGGAAAGGTCAAGCCCACCGCTGAGTTGGGAAACGGTATCAACAGTAAACTGATGCTCGCTGCTTGAGGTATTGCCCGCTTTATCGGTGGTGACGACCGTATAAGTATAAGTTGCATCAGTAAGGTCGTTCGGCATCGCATATTGCCAGACGCCATCAGCGCCGGCTGTCAGAGTATGACTCACGCCGTTAAAAATAATTTCTACGCTGGCCTCGGGCTCTGTCGTACCGGTAAAGATAGGGCGGATAACGTTGGTAATGCCATCCTGCGTACTCTGTCCACTATCCGATGCTTCGTTTAAGCTTGCATCAGATGAAGGTGGCGTGGTGTCCACGGTAATCGTCCCCGTTGTGGTCGCGCTGGTTCCCACCGCATTCTTTACTTGTACCGTATATTCATAGGTTTCATCCGCAAGCGCGTCCGGGAGCGTTAAAGACCAGCTACCGTCCACACCTACGGCGACGGGATAGTCGACATGATTAATGGTAAAAATAACGGTGGTATTTGGTGTCGCCGTACCGTGGAAGGTTGGTTGACTAACCTGGGTGATATTATCGCTGTTGCTGACACCGCTGTCATCGCTGTCCAGCAAGCTGACGGTGATTTCCGGCCGACTGGTATCAATAACCAGGGTTATACTCCCTGCGGTTTCGCTCATATTTCCTGCGCTATCTTTTGCCACAACGGTGACGTCATAGCGACCATCAGCCAGCGGTGTATCCAGCGTGAGCTGCCAGTCGCCATTTTCATCGGCCTGCAGGGTATAAACGTGATCGTCAACAGTCACAAGTACTTCCGTATGGGGGTCAGACTTTCCGTGCAGAGTGGGCGTTGTTATATTGGTGATATTGTCACCTGAATCACCTGAATCGCTGTTGACGTCAAGGGTCACTGTGGGCGCTGGCGGTGGTGTCGTATCAAGTGTAAAACGGCCTTCTAAAGGCGAAGAGGCGTTATTTCCTGCCGCATCGGTGACTGAAAGCGTATAAACATGCTCGCCATCATCTAATACCAGATCTTCTGGCACTTTCCAGGCCCATAGCCCGTTTTCATCAGCCCGTACAGAAAACGATTTGCCGGCAAGTGTAACGGTAACCACGGCAAAAGGTTTCGTGCTCCCGATTAATACTGGATGGGGATTATTGGTAATGCCGTCAGCATCACTGCTGCCAGTATCTGACTCTGCGGATAATGTTGCAGTAACCGTCGGGAGCTGGGTATCAATAGTGACGGTACCGGTTTGCGTGGCGGTATTGCCCGCGATATCGGTTATGGTGACAGTAAAGTCATAGCTGCCGTCGTCGAGCGCCGGAGTGATTTTAAATTCCCACTGTCCCTGCTGGTCGGCGGTGCCTTCATAGACGTGGCCATTCAGGGTGAGCATCACATTCGCGCCGGGTTCGGTTTTTCCGGTCAATGCGGGCTGGGGAATATTCGTCAGAAAATCGTCCTGTTGTCCGGTATCCGTGGCGTCGGATAACGCAAACGTTACGTCAGGCGCAGTGGCATCAATCGTGACGCTGTTAGTCACCGTGGCGGTATTGCCTGCATCATCGGTGGCGGTTACCTGGTAATGATAGACCCCATCAGGCAAATTTGTACCCGGGGATAAAGACCAATAGCCTTCAGCGTTAGTCACCGTAGTTAACGTCATTCCACCTATGATGACATTAATAATGGAGCCCGGTTCTGAGGTTCCCTGAAGCACTGGCTTAGTATTATTTGTTATCGAATCGCCTGTAATGCCGGAATCTGACGTTGGATCAAGCGAGGCAGTAAGTCCGGTAATTTCGCTATCAATCACAATGGTGGTAGTGGAAGCTACCGTTTTGCCGCTGCTATCGGTAATGGTAAAGTTTACATCATAATGGCCATCCGGCAGGGGGGAAGATAGCCGTAATGTCCATTTTCCATCTTTATCGACAGTTAGCGGATAATGTGTTTTGTTGATTATCAGACTTGCCGTTGCGCCTGGCGTAGCATTTCCGCTAAAGGTGGGGTTTGCGATGTTGGTAATCCCATCCCCTGTTTTACCTGAGTCTGTTTTCGCATCCAACTTACCGGTAATAAAGAGGGGCGTTTCCTGAGTGGGTAACGGTGCCTGAGTTTTTTCCGCCGGCTCTCCTGATGAAGAACTGGATGAAGAGGACGAGGCAGGAGGAGGTGGTGGTGTGGCTACGCTATTTTGGACTTCCTCTTCTGCCGGTTTTAGATTTTTCGAAATTTCTTGCTTTGCTTTCTTATCGATAATCTCTTTTTTTTCTGGCGACAGATCGTTTTGTTCGAGCTTTATGTTCTGTTGCTGCTCTTCGGCACGCTCTTTGAGAAGCGCCTCATACTCTTTAATTTTTTGTTGTAAAGCAGTCTCTAAGGATTTATTCGTTTCGACAGACGCCTCCTTATCCGCCTCGTCATTATTAGCCTCAATGGTCGACTCTTCGCTTTTTAGCATATCAGCAAGGTATACAGTATCTAAACCAAGCTGATAGGTTTTTATAGACGAGATAATATGATCCTGATTAATTGTTTTTCCCGATGTGTCGCGTAATTCAATATTTCCCAGAACCAGGTTAGTTAAGCCATCTTTTAATGTTGTGGTATTACCGTCAGCGGTAGTGACTATCAGATCAAAGCCACTGACTTTATACGACTTAATATCCGTAACACTCTCCGGTTTAACGTTCGGTTTTTCAGTCGAAGAGATATCATTTTGCGTCGTCATGTTGTCGATATTCCTTAATATAGCTAATGGTAGATTACCAAAATGGTTTTGATAGTAGGCTAACTTTTCTTTTTCAGAGGCTTAATTTTACCTGTCAGTAAATATGAAATAAATTAAGCAGTATCTTAATGGTCTAAAAATGCAATATCTCAAGCTCATGATTGTATGTCAGATCAGCATGGGATATTTATAATTAAAGTACCTTTACCAATATTAAGATGGCCGTATGAGTGCAGATGAAAATAATGGCGATGAAGAATTGGCGCCGATGGTTGATGGATTAAGCGGAGCTCTTTGTATACTAATACTGATCTCCACAGTATTTATGTTATCAGGAACAGACTCGCTTGTAACATCGGATGGCGGAGCATTAAAGTTCAGAGATTCATTCACAGATCTAAGTAAGAATAGTATTTACTATAGTGGAGCTGTTTCACTTTCGTCTACCGATTTGTATCAAACCCGTAAGCATCTAATTGACTCAGGAAAGAAAAAAATCACGTTTTATGGTGCAGTATCTGAATCTATAGAAAATTACAAGGAGAAAAATACATTTAATCTATTGAAAATTTATACGGACTTAAAATTACCATCTGATATAGAAATCGACTTCCGAGAAGGAAACGTCTCGCAGTGTGGAAAAAATCTGTCGTGTATTTACTGGAGCTATTAAACAAATGCATTTTTTGGGTTTGATTTTTTATATATTAACGGCTGCCTGTTATCTTTTGTTCCCAGCCATCAAAAACATGGTTAATCAGGCTGTTTTTCTGGCACCACAAATTACTTATGCTTGTGGGGTATTGTTTGTATTACCGCTACTCTTGTTTTTAACGCATTGGATATTCAGATTAAAGGCCCGAAGATACTATGCCTTACTGGCAACGCAAACGAAGCTGGCAGCGTCAGTTGCAGTTTCATTGGGACTTATCGGTACCTTTATGGGGCTAACCGATATGGTATCAGCTATTGCAGGTTCGCTGGGGGGAGAAGGCGACCTGGCAGCAAAAATGGGCGCTATGATTTCATCGATTTCGTCAGCTCTGACGGCAATGTCATTTGCGTTCCTGACATCTATATTAGGTGTTGCTGTTTCAGTATTACTTCTGGTCAGTCTTAATTTTTGGGAGTTTTACTACGAAACCGAGAATCACGTTGACAATGAACCGGAGAAAAAGCCTTCGGAGGATGAACTACAAGCGTTACTCAACCGGGTTATGTTGCTCGAAGAGATTAACACCAATATCGCCACTAAACTGGTCTGTATACCAGATAATACCAATATGACGGAACTGTTGGTTATGAATGGCAAAGTGATGGCAGAGAGCTTACAGCAAATAAACACGGCCATCAGTCATCTACAAGCAATAGCAAAAACATCTGCAGAACTTAATGAAAAAGGATTTTTCAGCATGAATACATCACTCATGGATGTTAATCAAAGCAATATGCTGATAAATGAAAAAATAACATCTGGCAACGAACAATTAATGGAATTGAACATCGGTATCAGCACCCTGGTCTCGTTAATGAAGAAAAATTCTGAATTCATTGAAAAGATGGAAGGCATGAAGGCAGAGCAACTGAAACTTATTAACGACAGGCAGGAGGCTCATTTCCATGAAAAATATAAATTTAAGAAAAAAATACAACAGGTTGTAGAGGTGTTGACGAATGAAAACTAATTTTAGCATTATAGGGTGCTTGTTTTTTAGTCCATTGGCTTTAGCCAGTCAGGGGACTTTACATTATTCTGAATTTATTAATGAAATGTATCAAGAATCAGGGGGGATTAGAGCCAAAGCGTTAGAGTTGGAGGCAGAGTTATTGCGTGCAAAACAAACTGATTTGTATTTTATGCCGAAGATTTCTGCAGAAAGTAAGTACAAATCAGATTCCACCCGTGGTGATATAACTGATTCTAAAGTAACAGCGAGTTCTTTAATTTTTAGCACAACGATCGCTGATCGCTTTAAAGAAAAAAATAGTCGGCTTCATGGCGCAGAGTTATCCTTATTGAAAGAAAAAGAGAACTTGTATAAAACGTTAGTAGAAAATTTGATTGGTATTAAATATTACAATAATCTTGAGACGAAGGCAGCGAACCTGGAGCAAACTGCCGTCGAATTATACCAACAAATTGAGGGCCGATATGTATCAGGTATTGCTAAGGCAAGCGATGTAGAACAGGCTCGTCTGTTGATTCAAAAAATAAAAACAGAATCAGAAAATATTAATAAAGAGATTGAGTTGCTTAAATCTAATATAGAGCTGGCAACAGGCATTGCCTTTCCTGCTCAGGGGGTTTACCTACCTGATAATATCATAGATAAAATTAACACTTATACAATAAATGATAAGAAAATCTATAATAATCTCGATTATAAATTGTTGAGCGAGCAGGCTGATGCAGCAAAATTTAACGCATGGCAGCAGGATTCATTGGTTCAAGTGAATCTGGTCGCGGAAGAACGATATAATAACAGTCAGCGTGTAGATAAAGACTCCTGGGGGGGGATTCAGGTAGCAGTGAATCTATTTGATTACGACAAAAAGATTACCAGACAAACGGGAATTAAGGCGTACCAGGTTTTAAAAACAAAAATGGACTTCAAATATAAAGAGCTACTGGCAAAGATGAAGTCTTTGCAATTGACCATCAATTCAAATGAAAAGGAGCTTCAAGGGTTGGCAGAACAAAGTAAAACTACAGAAGTGATCTTAGCCAATCAGAAAAGAGAATATAATATTTCACAATCATCCTATTATGAGATGTTAAATACACAATATGATTATTTTGCATTAGAGCGAAAGATGATTGAAATGAAGATAAGTGATGCTATTAATAAAGTATCTTTGTTACAGATCTCAGGCGAATTATTAAGTTTGTAATATGAAGAGTAATACGCTTTCGCACAAGTTTTTAGCTTTAATCGCCATAATGATGGTTTTGATTATTTATATTGGTGTTGCGAAGATAGATATTGTTTCTCCTGGTACCGGAGTGATTACTGGGGCTTCGGATAAACTGGTAATTGTAAGCCCTGACTCAGGTTTCATTAATAAGTTTGATCTACGAACAGGTTCGCCCGTCAAGATAGGGGATATTCTTTTCTCCTATACCAATCTTGATGTCTTTCATCAGGAGAAAACGCTTAATGAGCTAGTCTCATTCGCTGGCAGGCGTATTCAGAATCTTGAAGAAGATCAACAGTTACTTAAAATGATTCTTGCGGGAGAAATACCTGAAGAAAGTGAATTTTCGGCACAAATTAAAGAACTATTCTCTCAAGAACTCAGTGCTTATAAATTTTTGAATGAGCTTTTCTCTTTAAGGAATGAGGAGAAAAACCTAAAACAGCGGGAAGAGAAAATGAATGAAGAAAAAGACGACCTTCATGAACGATTATTACTTTTGAAAAGAAAAGGTAATTTACTAAAGTCCGCCCGTGCTCCGGAGATAGAGATAATAAATAATCAGACTGAGGTTAGTCAGATTGTTTCTCAGATAACAACCGGAGACATTAGCTTGCTTGCCTTACAAAATGACATTAAGTTGGCAAACAATCGATTCCGCAGCAGCGTGCTTGAACAACTTAATAATAATGCCGAGCAGTTGGAGCAATTACGTAGGGAGCGCCTTGAAAATCGTGGGCAACTGGAACTTCTAAGAAATAAAATTAAGGCTAATAGCGTCTTATCTCCTACGAATGGTGTAATATTAAGCATAGAGCGTAGTTTTGAAAAAGGTTCTTATGTTGAAAATGCGCAGCCTGTCATGACCATCAAAAAAAACAATGAAAGTAAGGTAGTAGATGCGAGAATTCTAGCAAAGTATCGACCTTTTATCTTTACTGGAGCCAGTGTGAAAATTACAGTAACCTCTCCAGGTTATAAAAAAACGATTGCCGGGCAGATTACGAGGATAAGTGCTGACTCGTTTTCTGACGATGAGAAAAATGGTGCTGAGCGTTATTACAAAATTGAAATAAAGCCGGATGATAGTGTCAAGGTTCCACCTGAACTGGAGGGTGTGCAGGTTAATGTATATGCGCTTAGCAAAAAAGTCACGCTGTTAAACTATATTACAGCGTTGGTAGGCGATAATATCGTATTTAATGTTTGGTAATGTAACTATGCTTGGATTCGTTTCTGCCTTATCCTCGGCTGTAGCGGTGATGATATTACTGATGTCCGTATTATTAACTAATCTTTTATCGATAGCAATTGAAAAAGATGAAAAATTAGATTCATCTATACTCAAGTACAGTTCTGATACTGAAGAGTTGAAGAATAAGCAAAAAGCTATTATTATGTCTGGTCAAGGATTTTCCATATCTGTTTCAGACCTTTTACCGCTTCGTTCTTCCAGTTCTGCAGTCAGGCTCTACTGCACATATGGTAATAATATGAGTCTGAAGGTTGCTAAAAAATATACAACTTATAATTATATTGTTTCCAAATCAGTTTTAGGTAACAAAAAAATTATTGTGGTATCACCGATTTATGAGCCGACAAGTAAAAATAACTGTGCTGTTGAAGAACTGAAAAATGAATAATGATTTCTTTGATGTTATCAGGAAATATTGCCTGGTAGAGGAAGTTGCTTTTGTTTATAAAAATAAAAGCAAAGATATGTATGATATAGTGCAGAATTTTAATGATTATGTAAATGATAGTTTTTTTGACTTTGAGTTAACCAGTAATAGCTGTTGCGAGTACGCTCATCTTCCTAAAACATTTATAGTTGAATGGACAGAATCTTATTTTTTAATCTTACAAAAAGAAAAAAATAAGATTATTAATCTGAGTTCTTCTGAGGTGGTAACGCAAGATGATTTACGTAGTAAAAGAATATTTTATCTCTCAAAGGAATTAAAAAATATAGATGACAGAGATGTTTTTGAAGCTATCAAAAAGATGACACCAAAGGCAAGTTACCTTGCGCTAGGATTAATCTTTTTTGCTTTAATGACACCACTTTATTCAAATCTATTTAATACACGATTGATTTATAGTGATTCTTACCATTCCATTATCTTTGTGACTGGAATATTCATAATTTTTGTTCTTTTTGAACTTATTTTAAAAGGTATGCTTTATGATAAAACATCTGCACATATTAGAGTTAACAATATAAAATGTAATGCTTTATATCTCCATGCATTAAAAGCATCCAATTGCAGAAATGCTGCGGTGAAGATACGTACTATTGAATCTTCAGTGGTGTCTCTTTGGGAGTCATATCCATTAATATCGGTTGATTTATCATTAGCTTTTTTATTCCTGATCGGTCTTTTTGTAATGATGGGGATCTATGCTTTCCCCCTTTTGATCTACTATATAGGCTTAACATTTGTTTGCGTTTATATTCGTTTTTCTGCTTATAAAAAAACGTTGCAAACGAATACCGTCAGTTATGAAAAAATGTCTACACTAATCTCTTTAGAAGAAAAAAGGAAAGAGCTGAAATTCTTACGCGGCACCTTCTTTGAAAAGTTGTTGATGGATAAAACGCATCGCGATGAGTATACGAAAATGGAGATGAATATCGAAAATCACCATTGGGCGGAGATGATAAAGGCCAACTCCTTTCTTTCTATGATTGTGATGTTTATGTCATCCTATTTTGCTGTTGTTAACGGAGTATTGATGACTGCCTCTATTATTGCCATTATGATTATTAACTCCAGACTCTCTGGGGCCTTAGTAGGTGGGGTTAATAAACTATATTTGACAAGATTGCATATGTTCCATATTAAAAATAGTTTGGCGGAACTATTGAAAGATAAGGACACGTTTATATCACATAGTGGAATTTATATATCCCATATCGAAAAACTGTCGATTGAAAAATTATCCATAGCGTTTGCAGAACGAAAACTGATTGATCAGCTTTCATTCACTGCTGTTCCCGGAGAATTTATTGGTATTATTGGTGCATCAGGTTCAGGTAAATCTTCTTTAATCAAAGCACTATCAAATTCCAGTCATTGCTATACGGGATCAGTTAAATTAAATAATGTAGATATCACTCATATCTCTGAAGATTATATCCAGAATTGCCTTGCCTACCACTCTACCAACAGCACTTTTATAAAAGGAACACTCCGTGAAAATTTCATGATTTATGGTGTGGTTGATGATGATGATATTATCAAAATATTAACTTTATGCTGCAATAATCTTGTTCTCTCGAAAGAGAATGTAGACGAAAAATTTGTCGATGAACTCAATCTTTCTAATGGGGAAAAACAAAAGGTTTTGTTGTATCTGGCTTTATTTAAAAAACCAGATATAGTCTTCCTGGACGAGTCAACATCTTATCTTTCCACAACTGATGCGTTAGCATTTCTGGAAAAGATAAAGCATCTGTATTGTCATAGCATTGTCATTTTTGCAACCCATGATATTTCACTGCAAAGAATGTTTACCCGCAAAATTGACCTTTCTGGTGAAAGGTTAAGAGCAGTAAGTAGCACAACAATAAATGTACCACAAATGAAGTTAAGTGGGTGAGATCGGATCTGAAAAGATGAAAAGCAGAGCGGTGATATGACTAAGAAATATCGCCGCTTGCATTTTTTGATTTACCTTAGGGTACTTTTCTTTATACAGAAGGAAAGATGGTCTTTGTAATTTCATTTGAGCGTTAAAGTTATCAACACAGTAAACTTAAATAACTGGTGCTGTTTGACGCATAATTTTAGAAAAAATTACGTAAGATCGACTGATATGTAAAACTCATTCAGCATCAAATGGATTAATTCAACATCAGTAGTAATTTCCATTTTTTTATAGGCTGATCTTTTTTGTGTTGAAATCGTTTTTATATTTCGATCTAATAAATTTGAGCAACTTTTAACAGATAATCCTGCTGCCACGTAATAAATAACTTTTTTCTCGCTCAATGTTAGATCGAATTTTTTAGCGAGCAACAGAATTCCATCTCTTATATTAATATGTTTTATTTTGTTCTTATACTGCATTATCAGATATCTCAATTAATATATTGATGACGAGAGGAGGATAAAAACGCTAAAAATTCTGATGGTGTAGTTTTGAAATGTTTTTTAAAAACGCATGTAAAATAAGAAGCACTGTCATAACCACACATATAAGCCACTCTGGTAATATTATATTCACTATTACGTAGAAGTTTTGTCGCTTTATTCATTCGCGCATTAAGGTAAACTTCGCTGAATGAGGTGTTCTCTTGTTTTAATTTCCTTTTTAATGTGGAACAACTCATATAGAGTGAGTCAGAAATATCCTTGAGTGCCCATTTTCGACTTATGTCGCTTATAATAATATTATAGATATTTTCGGCTAATGTATTTTGCGATAGTTCTCTAAAGAGAGAAAATGCTTCGGGTTCATAGATGAACTCTGAAAGTAGAAATCTTATTAAATATTCCTTTTTATCTTGGGGTAATTTCTGAGTTTTATTTGAAGAGTGTAAGAGGTTGAATACTCTTGCTACACCTGTTTCTATTGGCGCTAACAGATGTTTTGTCGTCGGTTTTGTTAATGGGGCCGAAAATTCTGTATGTTCATACAGAAAAAAATTATAAGCATTTTTTATTGACGCTGAATCTAATTCAATTAAATTATAATTTAACTGTTCATGAGTCTCTTCCATAGTGATATGAATAGTTTGATCTTTAGCTAAAAATATTAACATTGGCCCTGATGCCGTAATATACTCCCCGGACGATGTCGTAATTGAAATTTTACCCGTGGTGAGCTTGATGAGTACGGACTGCAGTAAATTTAATCCCTGAAGTGATAAGGATTTCCTCTGCCAGTTTTGCTCTGATTGTAAATATTCAATGTTCCCCACCGGGACAGGTGAGGGATTAAACACTTTTAGCATGATAACTTCCTTTTATTAAATGTGTGTGTAAATCAAAATTATTCTGAAAAATATTTCAAAAAATAACTAATATATATCCATATAAGTATTGGAGAACTTAAGGTGTCAGGTGGCGATCTTTTCATTTTCTATGGAAAATGATATTTTATATTGCATTTCTACATATTATAGTATCGTTAAAAAACTATGTCGCGTATAAAAAAAAGATGGAAATTTACAAGAATTGGCTCATGTTATTATCAAATTATCTCTTTAAAATTTGAATTAAGTAATAATTTCCTTTAATCTTTTAGAGAATAGCTCTTTAATTTCATGGAGGTAGTTAGCATGAGGTATAAGATCTGATTTTAATTTGTGATAAGGTTTATCCTGGAGGTAAATATTAACGTTCTCGGTTAGGAAAGGCATACAACGCGGTAAATATATACTGCGGCGGGTAGATGGCGTAGCGATATCCGGAAGTTTGAGGGGGAGGGGAAGCATTCAATCGTATGGTTGACATTATGAAAAACGGTGTAACACGTTATTGAGGTTCTTACTGTGCGTATCCGTTAGGTTTATGCTTTCTGGATTGCATAATGTAGCGTGTTTTGGCGCGGCAGTATTGAATCTTTTGCTGCGCCGGCCCCGAAGAGGAATCACTCACAGCGAATGCTAGCGCATGGCCTGGTCCTGAATCTCTAAATGAGTAGAAAACCTTTCGGTTCGATACTCCGGTTCTATTCCTTCTAAATTTATCGTAATGACATCTGCGTTACACGTGTTGTACACTTAATATCCACAGAAACACAAGAGGACAACACCATGTCAGCCGCAAACAGCATGTCTATTAAGCGCGAAACATTAAATTTGCGCATCAAACCCGCCGAGCGCGATCTTATCGATCGGGCGGCGAAAGCCAGAGGGAAAAACCGCACAGACTTTGTGCTGGAGGCTGCCCGTGCTGCTGCCGAAGAAGCGCTGATCGAGCAACGTATCATCATGGCCGATCCCGAGGCTTATCAGGAATTTCTTGCCCGTCTGGATCAGGCTCCTGCGCCTAACGCCGCACTGCGTAAAACCATGCAGACTCCTGCGCTGTGGGGGCAGGAAAAATGATCTCCGCCCCTGAGCCGCTTCATGCCGGACATATTATTACTCCGTTTTGCTGCGGTGTGGATTCTATGGATAACTGGCTGAAACAGCGGGCGATGAAAAATCAGACCACTGGCGCGTCCCGTACCTTTGTGTGTTGTGGCAGCGATTCTAACGTACTGGCCTATTATTCGCTGGCGTCCAGCGCGGTCATGACGAATACCGCCCCCAGTTGCTTTCGCCGCAATATGCCTGACCCGATCCCTGTGGTAGTGCTGGGCCGTCTGGCGGTGGATAAATCGTTGCATGGGAAGGGCGTCGGGCGTGCGCTGGTACGCGACGCCGGGCTGCGGGTAATCCAGGTGGCGGAGACGATCGGCATTCGCGGGATGCTGGTTCACGCCCTGTCGGATGAAGCGCGGGAGTTTTACCTGCGGGTGGGGTTTGTACCGTCGCCGATGGATCCGATGATGCTGATGGTGACGTTGGGGGATTTGGTGGAGAGTGTTTAAACTGCAGGGCGTATCCTTTAACCTCACAGACACTTCAAGTTACGGATAAAAATTGCCCCTGAAATGAAAAAATGAACTCATTTCTGAATATTTTTCCATCAAATTCAGTGGTTTTTCGTCGACATACAGCGTCAAGTTGTACAACAAATAGTTACGAAACACACCCTGGTCCTACGTTACTTATAAGCGTTATCGCTTGTTATTATGCAGCAGAGAGGTCAGCACAGAACCAGTAACGTGTTACGTAAACAGAGTGTCTCCGGAAGCGGTGTCCGTTCTATTTGGTTTCGCCATAACCTTGATAACTTCAAGAAGCGTCTGAAAGCGCTGGAAGAAAAGGTAGCACGTGATGGTATCGAGCTAACCGGTTCCCAGATTGCAGCGCTGGAGCGTAAAGCCAGTGACGACGAAGCGTGTGGAGAAATCGAAACGGCGCATCCCGGCTATCTGGGTTCACAGGACATATTCTATGTTGGCAACCTGAAAGGCGTTGGGCGTATTTACCAGCAAACCGTTCATCGAACTGAATGAACCCTCAATCTGACCCACAATTTTCCGGATACACAGGGATAAATCGAAACGCATCTGGAAAGTTTTTCACGCTAACTTAGAGCCTATTCCATTAGGGCTATTTTACTTGCCATTTTGGTCCTGGGCAGTGCTCAAAATCCTCACGTACTACGTGTACGCTCCGGTTTTTGCGCGCTGTCCGTGTCCAAACTGGCTGCGCCAATAACGCCTGGTGGGATAGGCTCTTATTCAATTACACACATAGGAATTCATAGGGAAGCATAAAAAAGGAAAGGTGGCGGACTCGGAATCATATCCACGATTAAGGTGCTGTTTGTTATTGGTTTTGTAGGCATTTCTTGTAAATAGTGCCCCCCACGAAGGCCCCATAAAAAATCGCTTTATTTTTGTGATATTTATCACGAAAAATCGGTGTTAAATTGACTCACAACCCCACTCTTACGACACGACTTGTTCCATATTTTCCGCATTTTTCCACCACGCATTCCTGCATTCTGCCTTGTAAAGTTATTCTGGACGTTATCAATTCATACTTTCGTCCGAACTTGTAGCACACCGATTCCGGTATTTTTCTGATAATAGAGGAAAGTCACTGGAGAAAATATTGTGATAAAAATCACAAAGTAAGGCAGGCTGCTGGAGAAAAAGTCCGCAACGGCGAATTATCGTAGTCTGTGTACCTCAACCAGCATTTTGAAGGCTTTGCGACATGGAAGAAAACACAAGGCAGCGTACAGAGAATTATATTTCAGCAAAAAACCAGCATCCTGCCTGGATACTTCTTGCCACCCGCCGCGCCCCGCTGGTATTGAGTTGCCTGAAAACGCTGTTTGAAAAATCACATGATGGTATCCCCCTTGAAGAAGCGATCCAGTCTCTTTCCGGCATTCTTGTCGAGCATGTGAGTCAGGAACAGTATGACATTAATCAGGACAATCCCTCTCTTCAGGCCAGCCGTGAACTGCGGGAATGGATTAAACGCCGTCTCATCGTCGAACGGGATGGCCGTATCTTCGCCACCGATGCGCTTGAGGTCGCGATTACGTTTGTTGAGTCGCTGGATAATCGTTTCATGACCTCTACGGCTTCCCGTTTGTCCACCGTACAGCGAGAAATTGAAAACCTGGAAACCCGGCTTAATCCAAATCCGGCAAACCGGGTTGCAACCTTACGTCGTCGTATTGCCGAACTGGAACGTGAATTACAGGAGGCAGAGGCCGGGCATATTGAAGTGCTGGAAGCGCATCAGGCGGTTGAACATATTCGCGAGGTCTTCAACTTAGCTTCCAGCTTGCGGGCTGACTTTCGTCGCGTGGAAGACTCCTGGCGTGAGGCCGACCGCGCGCTTCGGCAATCCATTATCGGCGAGCAGTATCATCGCGGCGATATCGTAGAACGCCTGCTCAACGATCAGGACGCGCTGCTTAATACGCCTGAGGGAAGAGTTTTCGACAGTTTTCAGCAACAGCTCCGTCAATCTTCCGAACTTAAAGCAATGAG